>JANMTN010000363.1:0-33198 GCA_031390685.1 Desulfobulbaceae bacterium | reverse complement strand
TTCCTTTATTCCGGGTGTTGCCAACACCCTTGACGCTGGACTTACTGCTGATTGTACCCAGCTTGCCATCCGCGAGGAGGATGGCGCCTTGCTGCAGACCAGGCCTGCCTTTGGCGGCAATATCATGGCGACCATTGTCTGTCCGAACTCAAGGCCGCAAATGTCCACCGTGCGCCCCAAGGTTATGCAGGCCCTGGTATTTGATGGTGAACGGCAGGGGGAAATTGTTGAGGTGAAACCAAGGCCCGAGCAACTTGTAACCCGGGTACGGGTCATTGAATCCGTGGTCTTGGAACAGGATAATGTGAATATTCAGGAAGCTGATATCCTGGTAGCTGGAGGACGTGGATTGGACAGCGTCCAGGGGTTTAAGCTGATGCACGAGCTTGCGGCCTCTTTTGGCGGCGCGGTTGCCGCCACGCGGGCAGCGGTAGATGCCGGATGGATCAGCTATCCGCATCAGGTTGGACAGACCGGCAAGACCGTGGCCCCAAAATTGTACATTGCCTGTGGCATCTCCGGGGCAGTGCAGCATGTGGCCGGTATGCAGTCGGCAGAGACCATTGTGGCCATTAACCGGGATAAAGATGCCCCTATCTTTGATGTGGCGGATTTTGGTCTGGTGGGAGATCTGTTTGAGATCGTGCCCAAGCTTCTTCGACAGATTGAGGAGCGGCGCAAGTCATGAGTCTGAGAGGGAAAATAGCGCTTGTTACCGGTGGAAGCCGTGGCATAGGGCGGGCCATATGCCAACGTATCAGTGGTATGGGCGCGCATGTCTACATCAATTATGTGTCGAATCCCGCAGCTGCCGAAGAAACCCAAAAGATGATTCAGGGCGCGGGTGGGCGTGCGGATATCATCTGTTTTGATGTGGCCGACGGGGAACAGGTGCAGGACGGCCTCAAACGGATAGCGGCGGAGGCCGGATCGCTTGATGTCCTGGTCAATAATGCCGGGATAACCCGGGATGGACTGATGGCCAGAATGAAGGAATCCGATTGGGATCTGGTGCTTGATACTAATCTCAAAGGCGCCTTTCTCTGCGCCAAGGCTGCCTCGCGGGTGATGATGAAAAACAAATGGGGGCGGATTGTCAATATCACTTCCGTCATCGGTTTTGCCGGCAATGCCGGCCAGATCAATTATGCCGCGGCCAAGGCGGGACTTGTGGGCCTGACCAAATCAATGGCCAGGGAGTTTGCCTCCCGGAATATCACGGTGAATGGGGTTGCTCCTGGGTATATTGTGACTGATATGACCAGTTCCCTGTCTGAGGAAATTCAGGAAAAAATCAAGAGGGAGATTCCCCTGGCCGCTTTGGGAACCCCTGAGGATGTGGCCGGGGCCGTTGCGTATCTGCTTGGAGCTGATGGTCGTTATGTGACAGGACAGGTATTGCATGTGAATGGTGGTATGTATATGTAACGTTTCACATTGTTTTGTTGGATTGTGATGTTTTATTGCTCTGTTATTGTTGTAACTTTTTTGTTTTCATTAACGTATTAAAAAATGGGAGAAGAAAATGGCTATAGATCAACAGATGGTTGATATTATTGTTGAGCAGTTGAGTGTGGAAAAAGATAAAGTGGTTCCCAATGCCTCATTTGTGGATGATCTTGGCGCTGACTCTCTGGATCTTGTGGAGCTGATTATGGCCATGGAGGAGGAATTTGATGTTGAGATTCCTGATGAAGAGGCTGAGAAGATCAATACCGTCCAAAATGCCATTGATTATATCAATAAGCTTAAATAAGCTGGAAACAAGAGGCTTTCCTGAAACATGAGAGCCTCTTGTGTCTATGAGAAACGAATCTATTGGCCTGATAGGGAGTTTGCATGGCAAAGCGTAGAGTTGTCGTTACAGGAATTGGCTTGGTAACGCCGCTTGGTACTGGGACACAAAAAACCTGGGGAAATATCTGTGCCGGAACCAGTGGTGTCGGCCTTATTACCCGCTTTGATACCAGTGATTTTGCGGTAAAGATTGCAGCAGAGGTAAAGGACTTTCAGGCAGAAGATTTTATTGAAAAAAAACTTGCCAAACACCTTGACTTATATGTGCAGTATGCCATTGCTGCTGCCAAGCTGGCATTTGAAGACAGTGGCGCCAGCATCGATGAAACCAATTGTCAGCGGGTCGGTGTTATTACCGGCTGTGGTATGGGGGGGCTCCCCACCATTGAACAGAATCATGTGAGCTTTCTTGAACGCGGTTCAAGAAAGATTTCACCTTTCTTTATTCCCATGGCCATTCCTAATATGCCGTCTGGTCATATCTCCATGCAACTGGGAGCAAAAGGGCCTAATCTTGCCCTTTCAACTGCCTGTGCCGCAGGGACCCATGCCGTTGGCGAGGCCTATCGCTCCATTGTTTATGGCAGTTGTGATATGGTGATTACTGGAGGCTCCGAGGCCGTAATCTGTCCCCTTGGGGTTGGTGGATTCAGTGCCATGAAGGCGCTTTCCACCCGCAATGATACGCCAGCGCAGGCATCCAGACCTTTTGATAAAGATCGGGACGGGTTTATCATGTCTGAGGGCTCAGGGATGCTCATTGTTGAAGAGTTGGCACATGCAGTCAAACGCGGTGCCACGATCTATGCGGAAATAACTGGTTATGGCGCCAGCAGTGATGCCTATCATATCGCCGCCCCGCCTGAAGACGGTGAAGGCGCGGCACGCTGTCTGCGCCTGGCCTTGCAGGATGCAGGGCTTGTCCCTGAAGATATCGATTATATCAATGCCCATGGGACATCTACCCCGTTAAATGATCGTTGTGAAACCCTGGCTATTAAATCTGTCTTTGGCGATCAGGCCCGGAGGCTTGCCATCAGTTCCACAAAATCAATGACCGGGCATATGCTGGGGGCTGCTGGTGGGGTTGAGGCAGCCTTTACGGCTTTAAGTATTCGGGACCAGATTGCCCCGCCGACGGTAAATTTACATGAGGCCAGTCCTGACTGTGATCTTGATTATGTACCGAATCAGGCCAGGAAAATCGAGATCCGTGCTGCGGTATCCAATTCCTTCGGTTTTGGCGGCACTAACGGCGTGCTCGTCATGCAGCGCTATAATGGTTGAACAATACTCAAGGAAATGACTTCGTACTGGAGATTGATGTGAAGATAGCAATTGGTGCTGATCATGGTGGTTTTCATTTGAAAGAAATGGTCAGATTACTGGTGACTGAATTGGGGCATGAAGTTCAGGATCTGGGTTGTTACTCCACTGCCTCCGTTGATTATCCTGACATAGTCCGGCTGGTCTGTGAAAAGGTGGACGCAGGTACCGTGGATCGTGGTATCCTGATCTGCGGCACAGGCCTTGGCATGTCGATGGCTGCCAACAGATATGCGCATGTGCGTGCCGCGCTCTGTCATGATCACTATACCGCCCGCATGAGTCGTGAACATAACAATGCCAATGTGCTCTGTATGGGTGAACGGGTTATTGGCCCTGGCGTTGCTGAGGATATTGTTCGTACCTGGCTGGTGGTGGAGTTTAGTGGCGGTCGCCACTTGGGACGTATTGAGCAGTACAGTGAATGTTGAAGCAGGTTGTTTGGGAAAACGTGTAAGGGCCGGCATTGCAATTATGAAATGCCGGTTTTTTTTTAGGAGCTGTTACGAAATAACCACTCCGTTGCTGACCATCTCGTTATGACGGCTGTGGCCGGAGTTTCGTCTGCATCGCGCTTACCTGGCATGGTCGCTTGCTCCAATGGTCGCCCCGGCGGAAAAGAGACCGGCCTCTTATGCCGTTTTTGCCGTTTAGAGATAATAGCATTATTTTGTCACAATGGCTTAGTCTATCCATGAGAAGAAATCTGGTTGGTTGTCAACTGGAAAAGCAAAAGGTAATTCTGCTATGAATGCATTGCAAAAAACAGATCCTGAAGTTTACAAGAGTATCAAACTTGAATATGAGCGTCAAAATAATCAGTTGGAGTTGATTGCCTCTGAAAATATAGCATCCCAGGCAGTTCTTGAGGCCCAGGGCTCGATTTTTACCAATAAATACGCTGAGGGCTATCCGCAGAAACGATACTACGGTGGTTGCGATTTCGCCGATCAGGTGGAGACCCTGGCTATTTCCCGGGCCAAAGAAATATTTGGCGCTGAGTATGCCAATGTCCAGCCCCATTCAGGATCGCAGGCCAATATGGCTGTCTATTTTGCCACCCTGAAGCCAGGGGACAAGGTGCTGGGAATGGACCTCGCCCATGGTGGTCATCTGACCCATGGCAGCGGGGTTAATTTTTCAGGGCAGTTGTTTGATTTTGTTTCCTACGGTGTTGAACGTGACACGGAACGAATCGACATGGAAAAAGTTGAACGTTTTGCCTTTGAAAACAAGCCTAAAATGATTGTGGCCGGTGCCAGCGCTTATCCACGATTTCTCGATTTTGCCGGATTCAGAAGAATAGCCGATGAGATCGGTGCCCTGTTTATGGTGGATATGGCCCATATTGCCGGTCTGGTTGCGGCCGGCGTGCATCCATCGCCTGTCCCGTATGCGGATTTCGTCACGACAACGACCCATAAGACCTTGCGCGGTCCCAGGGGCGGGCTGATTCTGGCACGAGAAAAATGGGGCAAGACCCTGAATAGTCATATCTTCCCTGGGATACAAGGCGGGCCTTTAATGCATGTCATAGCTGCCAAGGCCGTTGGTTTCAAGGAGGCGATGAGTGGGGAGTTCAAGGCATATCAGGTTCAGGTAGTGGAAAATGCCAAGGCCCTTGCCGCAGGCTTGATTGCCAAAAATTTCAGATTGGTCTCTGGCGGGACCGATAACCATCTTTTTCTGGTGGATTTGAGCAATATGGATATCACCGGGAAAGAGGCGGAGGAGCTTCTTGAGCAGGGGGGGATGACTGTGAATAAAAATGCGATTCCTTTTGACACCAAGTCCCGTTTTGTGACGAGCGGGGTGCGTATTGGAACACCTACGGTTACCACCAGGGGGCTAAAGGTTGCGGAAATGTTGCGCATTGCCGATTGGATTGAGCGTGTTATCACGAAACGAGATCAACAGACCATCGCCCAGGTACGTCAGGAAGTACGCGAACTGTGCGACAAGTTTCCTCTTTCCGCCATCGTTGATCCCGTATTATAAACCGGAGAAAGCATGAAGTGTCCCTACTGTGGCTATCTTGATAACAAGGTTATTGACTCTCGCTTGAATAAGGAGAGTACTATTACCAGACGGCGGCGTTCCTGCCTGGCCTGCAATCAGCGCTTTACCACCTATGAGCGGCTGGAAGTGATGATGCCTGTCCTGGTGAAAAAAGATGGGCGCCGTGAGGCCTGGGATCGTCAGAAAATGGTTGTCGGCCTTGAAAAGGCCTGCGAGAAAAGGCCGGTAAGCTACGACGATATTGATGTTTTTGTCGATGAAATTGAAAAAAGACTTCAAGATATGGGGCTAAAAGAGGTCTCTTCGCAAATTATTGGTGAGTGGGTGATGGAGGCACTGCCTGAACTTGATGAGGTTGCCTATGTCCGTTTTGCCTCCGTCTATCGCCAGTTTAAAGATGTCAGTCAGTTTGTGGATGAGTTGAAAACCCTGCTTGATGCCAGAGATAGCAAAGAGGCATAAGTGTTGCCATCTGAGAAAGATCACTATTATATGCGTCTGGCTTTAAGGGAGGCGCGTAAAGGCATGGGGCGTACCTCTCCCAATCCTTGCGTGGGGGCGGTTATCGTTCGTGGTCAGGAGATTGTTGCCACGGGTTATCATAAAAAGGCTGGGACACCGCATGCAGAAATACATGCCTTGCGCCAGGCTGGGGCATTGGCTGCTGGCGCCACTCTGTATGTGACTCTCGAGCCTTGTAATCATACCGGACGGACTCCCCCCTGCAGTAAGGCAATTGCTGCCAGTGGTATCAGGCGGGTGGTGGTTGGGATGCGAGATCCTAATCCTCTGGTTGATGGCAGCGGTAACAAATATCTGCAAAGTCAGGGGATTGAAGTGGTTAGCGGGGTTCTTGAGGCTGAGTGTTGTGCCCAGAATCGACCTTTTCTTAAATATATCACCCAATCCTTGCCTTGGGTCGTGATGAAGGCGGGGATGAGCCTTGATGGACGCATCAGTTACCAGCCGGGTCAATGTGGCCAGATGACAGGGCCTGCCTCATTGCGGAAGGTTCATCGCTTGCGTGATCGCGTGGACGCGATTCTGGTGGGAAATGCTACCGTGATGGTGGATGACCCGGCCCTTACTGCTCGCCTGCGGCACGGCAGGGGACGGGATCCTGTCCGGATTGTTCTGGATACCCACTTGCATATTCCCGAGTCTGCCAGGCTCCTTCATCTTGATTCCTCAGCGCCTACCTGGATTTTTTGTGGAACAGAAGTCAGCCTTGAGAAAATGGACCGGATCAGAAAACCAGGGAAGGTCGTTATCTATCAGGTGGGATGCGGTGCTGATGGCAGGGTTGATCTTCTCCAGATGCTAAAGATCCTTGCCGGTAACGGGATTGCCTCGGTGCTTGTTGAGGGGGGAGCAACTATTCATGGTGCTTTTTTAAGGCAGCAACTGGTCGATCATGTGAATCTTTTTATTGCCCCAATCTTTGCGGGTAATTCTGGCGTCTCGGTTATTGAGGGACTCAATATTCGTGGTGGCGAAGATGTAATCCGCCTGCATAATGTCCGTTACAGACGTCTTGAGCAGGATATGATGGTTGCAGGTGATGTTGTATATGCTAACTTTCTGAAATCATAATATATCTTATCTCATGTTCCTTTCAGTTGTCTTCAGGTTATTTTTCTCATACTTTCCTTCATAGTCCATTTTTTTGCGCCCAGGCGTTCTCGCAACTTTCCAAATCTTGAAAAGTCACGGTAAGATACACCTCATCTCTTTCAAAATTAAGACTATGGGTGAGCTCATAGTTGTCAGGTAATTTGAGTTTTCTCACCTTGTCTTTAAAGACGTGTTCGGCGTCACTGCTTCTGGGGTAGAATCCTTTTTGCAGGAGCTCAAGAAGAGTGTGGGTTTTCTGCGGTGGATTCATCTCTTGATGCTCTATTATTTGCTTGAAGTCTTGTTCTTGAAAGAGAGATGAAATCGTTTTTTGTGAACGATTGGCTATGTCACGACTGAGCGTCAATATTCTTTTTTGTTTTCCTGTGCCTGGCTGCAGAAGCTCAAAGAGGGATGAGAGGCAGAATCTGTCCTCCGGCGGTAGCGTCAGAAGTTCAAAGGCGATTTTGTCGATCATGAGGCCATGATGAATCTGTCGTTGTATTGTCTCTTCCAGTGCCAAAAGGCTGACGAATTGTTGGATGAGAGGGGGCTGTTTTTTATATCCCAGGCGCGGGAGAAAAAAATTTGTCACCTCTTTTTCGTCCATTTTATCCAGGCAATATTTGAGAAAAACGGCAATTTCCATTGGAGAAAGCGGTCCGTTAAGCTGCTGATCGGTCAAGATATAGAGAAAAAATGCACATGGCTCGAGCGCAGGGTGGAGAATCAGGCAGGGACAGCTTGTTTGCTTGAAGTAATGTTCGAGTGCATAGAGGCGTTTGCGTCCACAGATAAGGTTGAAAGTCTCATCCTGGGCCTGTTGAACAATGGGCGGGTGTAGTATTCCTGTTTCTGTAAATGACTGGTGAAGTGTCGGTGAGGGTCTGTCATCGAGAAAAGGATGGATGCTCCAGTGTGTCGTGGTGTTGATTGAACTCAGCGGGATGTTTTTTAAAGCAGGTTGGGTGGACATGGACAAGAACCGAGTGCTTGCAGAATAGAAGGATATTGAGTTCGAATCGGATAGGATTCTGAATAAATATGAGGTGTTCAGGGCTGAATCAGTTGTGGCAGATTCAGCCCTGAACGAAAAAGAAAAAAGAGAATGTTGTTGCTGTGGACCTCAAAATTTTTAAGAATTATTTATTTTGTCACGCAGGATTCCAGAGGGTTTAAAGGTGATCACTCTTCGTGCGTCAAGAGTCAGTTCGTCCCCGGTTTGAGGATTGCGACCTCTTCTTGAGCTTTTGTCTTTTACATTAAACTTTCCAAAACCGCTCAGAAGGAGATCGGAGCCATTGATCAGGGTATTTTTTGAGATCCGCAGAAAAGTTTCTATTGACTCTGTCGCTTGGGTCTTACTGAGAGTGGGGTGAGTTTTATAGATTTGTTGAACTAATTCTGCCTTGGTAAGTGTCATGTCGTTCTCCGTTAATAATAAAAAAATAAGCTTATTGAATTGTTAATAACACCCTGATAGTGAAACATCAGCCAGAAACTACGGATGCCATTGAGAAGATAGGCAGGTACATGGCAATGACTATGCCACCTATCATTCCCCCTAAAAAGACCATCATGAATGGTTCAATCATCGATGTGAGATTGCTTACGGCCTGATCTACTTCGTCGTCATAAAAATCGGCAATTTTGCCAAGCATTGTATCCAAGGCACCTACGGATTCGCCTACATTGATCATCTGTACTACCATGTTTGGGAAAACACCACTTTCTTCCAAGGGCTCGGCAATGGGACGACCTTCGCTGATACTGTCCGCGATTCTGAAAACAGCCCCTTCAATAACTTTGTTACCAGAAGTTTTGGCTACAACTTGCAGTGCTTCAAGGATTGGCACACCACTCTGGAGCATGGTGCTCAGCGTCCTTGTGAATTTGGCAACAGCCACTTTTCTGATCAAGGGTCCGACAATGGGAGCTCGCAAAAGCATGGCATCAATTCCATAACGGCCTTTTTCTGTATTGTATGTTTTCTTAATGATAAATACAATGGCGAATATACCCATGATAATGTAGAGAAAATTTGATTTTACAAAATTACTCATGCTGACAACTATTTGTGTAGGGATAGGCAGGGCGGCCCCCATACTGGAAAACATTTCCGAAAAAACGGGAATGACAAAGATGAGAATGACACCAAGGATAAGAAAAGAGATGGCAAGGCAGATTGCAGGATAGGTCATAGCCCCTTTTATCTTTTTTTTCAGGGCCATCGACTTCTCCTTGAACTCTGCCAGTCGTCCAAGAATGGTGTCGAGAATACCACCTGTCTCGCCAGCCTCAATCATGTTGGCAAAAAGATTGTCAAATACTGTGGGGTGTTTTCTCATTGCATCGGCGATGGTGGTTCCGGTTTCCACATCTCTCTTGATGGCAGTAAGAACAGTTTTAAACGTTGGATTATCCTGTTGTTTTGCCAAGATCTCAAGGCTTTGGATGAGGGGGAGCCCCGCATCGATCATGGTGGATAGTTGTCTGGTAAAGATTACAAGATCCTTGCCAGTGACTTTTGGCTTAAAAAAAGAAAGGTTTGCCAATAGATCTTTAGGCTTCTCTTTTATATTGATATCCTGGATCCGCAGGCGTTTGACATGGGCTAAAGCGGCAGCTTGATCCGGAGACTCAACTTCGCCTTTGCGCTTGACTCCTTGTGAATTTACACCCTTCCACACATAGACTGGCATAATTTAGCCCTTTGTAATGTTGAGTTTGATTATATTTTTGTGTAAAAAAATAATTAAATGGCCGCGACCCAAAGATAAGATTTATTCTATCTCATGAAGTTACTGAATACAAGGAAGTAGCGATAAGAGATTGTTTTTTTTTGTGGTTTGTTTGGTGAAAGTGGTAGAAAAGGTGGTAGTTCGTTTCCTTGGCGCAGTGAAAAGAATGTTGAGTGTCCTCGATGTGGTGCGATTTTTTGCTGTTTTTTTTCTTGAGAAAAGTTGCGTGTTTTGTTAATATACTCTTCTTTTTATATGAATCATGGCTTGATTTTAGGCTCCATGGGATTAATGATGAGTTTTTCGCTTCAATAAACATGACATGATTGTAAAGTTGTTTGAGAAATCAGGAGGATAATATGCAAAATCAAGCTGTGAAAAGTTATAGTGAAAGAAATTTTCATTCTGTAATTGAAAAATGTTCTGGATGTGAAAGAATTGTGGAAGAAGCAGGGACACAATTTTGCAAGACCTATGTGCAGCCAGAGGCTAAGTGGCGTCTGGGGATATGTAATTTTGCAACACATGCTAAGCCGGAAATTAATATATTCACTATCCGTGTCAATCCTTTGAAGGCTGCTAAGAGGGCATCTGCAAAAGGTAAAAAATAACGGTTTTTTTTAATAAAAAAAAGCTCTTGTTCATAAAATGAACAAGAGCTTTTTTTTTGCTTTTTTCTATCAACAGTAAGTAGTGATAGTATTATTTGATGTGACGGATGGAACGGAAATTACATCATTGATTGGACAGTGAATGTGGCAAAATCAACAAATTTTTGGGGGGCGACACCCATGATTACAATGATGAGCAGTAGAACAATGGATGTCGTATTAGTAAAGAGACCATTGACAACGCTGTCATTGTTGTCAGGATCGCCGCAGAAGGTGACACGAATGACAGAGAGATAATAGAAAATGGCAATTGCTGTATTAATGGCAGCAAGGATAACCAGAAGGAGATAGCCTTGTTTTAACGCGCCAGCAAGCAGCATGAATTTACCCATAAAGCCAACAAAGGGAGGAATGCCGGCAAGTGCAAAAAGAGCCACCGTCAAGGTAAGCGCAAGCAATGGTGAACGTTTATGCAGCCCGCTTAAATCCTTGATCTGAATATTCTCGCCATTGCGGGAAACGGAACAGATAACCAGGAAACAGGCCAGGTTCATCACTACATAACCAATAATATAGTAGAGGGCATTGGCATAGCCACTGATTTGGAAGGTTAATATACCAAGGAGAACAAATCCCGCATGGGCTATACCTGAAAATCCAAGCATGCGTTTGATATCGGTCTGGACAAGGGCTGACAGGTTACCATAAAACATGGAAAGAACTGCACATACCATCAGGATGTTGACAATGACCTGTCCTTCACCGTTCACCATACTGACAAGACGGATCAGCAAGGCAACTGCGGCCAGTTTGGGGACGGTGGCAATAAAGGCTGTAGTCTCGTTGGAGGCGCCTTCATAGACATCTGGTACCCAGAAATGAAAAGGAAAGAGGGCAAGTTTATAGAAGAAACCCGCCAGTACCATCATGATAGCCACGATAGCTGCTGGTTGATTATATATATGTGAAAGTTTTTCCATGACCACAGCAAGCTGAGTGGATCCAGTCAAGCCAAACATATAACTCATGCCAAAGAGCATAAACCCGGTGGCGGTGACACCAAAAAGCAGGTATTTGATGCCGGCTTCCATCTGGAAATGATAGTTGCCGGAGTCATTACGCATCGGAACCATGATATAGACGGCAAAGGATGAGAGCTCCATCGCCACAAAAATCGATAGAAGTTCAACACTGGAGACCAGCATCATGAGCCCGAGGACACTGATAAACAGAAAAAGATAGTATTCGGGATGAACAGTATTTTGTATGTCTTTCAGTTTGCGTCCCAGGATAAGAACAACAACCATAGCTCCGGCAATCAAGGTCTTGAAGACCTGGGAGTAGAGGTCAACTCTGTAGGCGTCATAAAAAAGGCTTCCTTGCTGGCCAAAACTGAAAAGCGTTGCCGCAAATACTGCTGCTCCCAGACCAATGGCAATCGTTTTTATTTTATCAGAGTCAGTCTTTCCCAGACTGACCAGGAACATGACAAGAGCCGCTCCCAACAGTGTTAACTCAGGTAGAAATTGCATGTGTAGTACCTTCAGTAGGTCGTGATTTATTAAATGCGATTAATGAAGAATTAATTCTGCGGCAGCAACTGCCTGACCCTGATGTGCATGAAACTGCTCAAGGAGGTTTATAACACTGATGTGCATGAGATCAATAAAAGGCTGTGGCCCCAGTCCGATCCAGAAAACAAAAAAGAGGAAGGGACACAGGGTGATAATCTCACGCAGATTCAGATCCTTGAGCCAGGACTGGTCAGGATTATCTGTACCTCCCCAGACAATCTTCTGGAGCATGCGCAGCATATAGGCGGCAGCCAGGACGGCACCGGGAATGGCAGCCAGGGCAAGGGGGATACTGTGTTTGAACGTGCCGGCCAGAATCATGAACTCACCGACAAAGCTGTTGGTGCCAGGGAAACCGAAAGATGAGAGGGAGAAAAAGGTAAGAAAGGTGACATAGATCGGCATGTACTTGCCAACACCGGTGGCGGAACGAAGTTCACGACTGTGTGTCCTCTCGTAGATCATTCCCACGCAGAGGAACAGGGCGCCAGTGGTAATACCGTGATTAATCATCTGCAGGATGGAACCTTCCATCCCTTCAAGGTTGAGGACAAAGATACCGAGTGTGACAAATCCCATATGGCCAACAGAGGAATAGGCAATCAGTTTTTTCATGTCTTGCTGGGCCAGGGCAGTAAAACCGCCATAGATGATGCCGGCTATGGATAACCAGAGTACGTAAGGCATGAGCAGCATGGTGGCCTGTGGTGTTATGGGCAAGGCAAAGCGGAGAAAGCCATACGTCCCCATCTTCAGGAGAACGGAGGCCAGGATAACAGAACCTGCCGTTGGCGCTTCCACGTGCGCTGCGGGTAGCCATGTATGAAACGGAAACATGGGAACCTTGATGGCAAAGGCCAGAAAGAAGGCCAAAAAGAGATAGATCTGGGCGGTCAGTGAATAATCCTGCCACATCATGTCCGGGATAAAAAAGGAGTAATTATTGGTCTTGTAGAGCCAGATAATTCCAACCAGCAGCATGATGGAGCCAGCCAGGGTATAAAGGAAAAATTTGATTGATGCGTAAATCTTCCTTGGACCACCCCAGATCCCAATGAGCAGGTACATGGGAATCAGCATGGCCTCCCAGAGGATGTAAAACAGGACAAAATCCAAGGCCATGAAGACACCCAGCATGGCGGTTTCCATGATCAGCAGGCAGATCATGAAGGCCTGAACGCGGGTCTTGATATAGCTCCAAGATGCCAGGATACAGAGAGGCATGATCAGTGTTGTCAGCATCACCAGCAGGATGGAGATGCCGTCCACCCCTATAACATACTGAATATTAAGAGAATTTATCCAGCTGTACCGTTCAACGAATTGAAACTTTGCTGATGTCGTGTCAAAGGCAATGACAAGCGGGATAGAGAGTAGGGCGGTAAGTGTTGCGATCCCCAGGGCCCAAAAGCGGGCAAAGTATTCATTCTGCACAAAGAACAGTAATAAGGCTCCTGCCAGGGGCAAGAAAATCAGAGTGCTCAGAATATGTGGATAATTTGGATTTATAAGTAGTTGATCCATTCCCAGTGGTCCTCAAAAATCAGTATTTTATAGCCAGACGTAAGCTACAAGAATAACGGCGGCAAATGTTACCGTATAATATATTGTCTGCTGAATCTGACCGCGCTGGAGAACCAGACTGACGCGCCGACCAATGCCGCGTACGCAACGGGCCGTTCCATCAACCACGCCGTCAATTCCATTCCAGTCAAACCATGACAAGAAGTTAGCCGTGGTCATAAGTGGAATCAGGCCGATGTAGCGGTACACTTCACTGAAACGGCTGTCCGCCCACTGGATGGGCTTACTGGCGAGCCAGAAAAAGCCACGGCCTCCCATGCGGTAGAACCAGTCCAGATCGATGCTGATCTTGGGTTCCGGGGCAAGCTTCTTGATAAGCAGGAAGAAGCCCAGCGCGGTAAAGAGAAGAATCTGCATGGTTTCCGAGACATGGTAGGCGGTGTATGGGTGATACTCCGCCGCAGCCTGCTGATAGGGCAGCATGTTGTAGAGATAGGGGGTATAACTGCCGATCAGGATGCAGAGAAACGCGGCAATGCCCATGCCAAGCTGCATGTTCCATGGCGGATCAGCGGCCTTGTCCCAGGTCTCCCGGCTGCAGTTGTTTTTGCCGAACCAGATGAAATAGGGAACCTTGAGACCGGTGTGGAGAAAGGTTCCGGCCGAGGCCATGGTCAGTAAAAAACCAGCCCAGTAGTTGTGGACCTCAAAGCCCGCAGACACGATCATCGCCTTGCTGACAAAACCGGAAAAAAGCGGGAAGGCCGAGATCGATAGCCCTCCGATCATGGTGAAAACAAAGGTCCTTGGCATCTTCTTGTAGAGGCCGCCCAAATCGCTGAACTTGCTTTTTCCGGTCATGTGCAGCACTGAACCACAGCCCATGAACAACAACCCTTTATAGAGGATGTGGGCAAAGGCGTGAGCGCAGGTGCCGTTAATGGCAAGTTGGGTGCCGATTCCCACCCCGGCCACCATGTAGCCGACCTGGCTGATGATGTGATAGGCAAGTAGACGCCTGGAATCGTTTTCAAGCACTGCGTAGATAACCCCGTAGAGGGCCATACACACCCCAAGCGGCACCAGGAGATCCATCCCGGCAAAGGCGCGGGCCAGGGCGTAGATAGCGGTTTTGGTGGTGAAGGCACACATGAACACAGCACCGGTCACGGTCGCTTCCCCGTAGGCGTCCGGCAGCCAGGCATGGAAAGGCGGCACCGCAGCGTTTAAGAGAAAGCCGATCAGGATCAGGTAGGTGGAGACACTTGGGCTGTCAATATCGATGGGGCCGAAGGAGAGATCACCGCCGGTGGTTTGATAGCGAAGGATGAGCCCGGCCAGCAAAGCAAGGCCGCCGGCGGTATGCACCAGCAGATACCGGTAGCCGACCGCTTGTGATTCGGGCCGCCTACGGAACCAGACGAGAAAAACCGAGGCAAAGGCCATCAGCTCCCAGAAGAGAAAGAGCACCAGATAATCGCCGCAGAAGATGACCCCCAACGAACCGGCCACATAGAGCCAGGCCGCAACATGCTGGAAATCATCCTCCACATGGAGCCCGTAGATGGTGCCGATGATGCACATCAGGGTCATGATGTAGGCAAAGATCATGGTCAGGCCATCCACCCGGCCAAAGGTAAGGTACCAGTCGAGAAAACGAACCACACCAAAGGTGCCGTTCTGCCCCTGCATGGAGAGGACATCAAGAAAAGCCAGGGTCGGAACAATGATCAGATAGGGCCGTTTTAACCATTTCGGCAGAAAGGGCAGGATAAAGGCGCCAACAATGAGTATCAGGGCCGGGTGCAGCCAGAAATCAGTTATCATAATAATCCTCACGGGTCATGATGCCCAGATGACCAAACCACTTGGAGACAATGATGATCACCACGCAGGCGATAAAGCCGAAGACCGCCCAGAAACCTGGAATATGCTCAACCGCGGTATGGGCATGTTCCTTGGAGACAAAGAGAACGTCCCAGGCCACCACAAGCGCCAGCCCGACATAGGACAGACGGATGACCAGCGTCAACCGGTCACGCAGAAAATCAATCAGTTTCACTATCATCCCGTCACCGCCTTGACAAAGTTCATCATAAAATCAGGGTAGATACCGATGACCACCGAGATGATCGCGGCAATCATGATGGGCACCACCATGGTCAGGGGCGCCTCCTTGATCCCTTCATAGACTTCCCCATCCGGGCGTTTACCAAAGAAGGCCCGATAGGTCACCGGCGCAAAATAGGCCACGTTCAGCAGGGTGCTGGCCAGCAGCACCAGTAAGATGCCGATATAATGGGACTCCATTTCCATGGTCCCGACCAGGAGCTTCCATTTGGTGACAAAGCCGGCAACCGGCGGCGCGCCGATCATGCTGAGAGAGGCGATAGCAAAGGCCCCGAAGGTAAAGGGCATGGTCTTGCCGAGTCCTCCCATCTCCGAGATATCTTTCTTGTGAGTGGCTATATAAATGGCGCCTGCGCAAAAGAAGAGGGTGATCTTAGCGAAGGCATGATTGACAATATGGATCAGACCGCCCTGAATGCCGCTGGGGGTAAGAAGGGCCACGCCAAGGATGATGTAGGAGAGTTGGCTCACCGTTGAATAGGCGAGCCGCTCCTTGAGATTATCCTTGGACAGGGCGATGATCGAGGCCATCAGGATGGTGAAGGAAACAAAATAGGCGGTGGCGATGCCAAGATTCAGGCCATGCATCAGGTCGGTGCCGAAGACATAGAGCATGACCCTGGTAGTGCAGAAAACACCGACCTTAACAACGGCTACGGCATGGAGCAGAGCGGAGACGGGAGTGGGTGCGACCATGGCCCCCGGCAACCAGTGATGAAAGGGCATAATCCCGTTTTTGGCAAAACCGAAGAGGCAGAAAACGTAGAGCATGATCACTAGGGACTTGTTGACATCCGGTGGAAATATACCCGTAGAGATATTGGGGGCAAAATCAAGGGTTCCGGTCAGGACATAGATCAGGATCAGGGCCGGCAGCAAAAAAGCCTTGGCTGTCGTGGTCAGATAGATAATGTACTTCCGGCCGCCATTGTAGCCTTCTTTGTCCTGATGGTGGGCAACCAGGGGGTAGGTACAGATCGATACGATCTCATAAAAGAGATAGAGGGTGAAAAGGTTGTCGGAAAATGCGACCCCGATCGCTCCAAATATCGCCAGGGCAAAACAGGCATTGAACCGGGTCTGCGCGTGTTCTTTGTGTGCCCTCATGTATCCCATGGAGTAGAAGACGGCAATAGTCCACAGCGACGATGCCACCAGGGCAAAAATCATGGACATGGCGTCTGCCCGCAGGGTGACGGTGACTCCGGGCAGGATGGTGAACATGTGGAAGATCAGGGTCTTGCCTGAAAGTACTGCCGGAATCATTGAGGCGACAAGTAAAAACAGGATGATTGAGGCAACAGAAGAGATACCTTCCCTGATATTTTCGTTTTTCCCCATAAACATGACACCGAGTGTGCCAATAAGCGGAACGAGGAGAGTTATGAGAAGTTTTACGGAACTGACCGTTGTTATATCCATGACAGATGTTCCTTATCCTAACCTTTAAGTTCGACTAGATCTTCAGTGTCGATAGATTTATAGTTTCGATACACTGCAATAATAATACTGAGACCAATGGCGGCCTCTGCCGCGGCAATGGCCATGATAAAAAGGGCAAATACCTGCCCTGTTGTGGGGTCTGGTGCCGTAAACCTGTTAAAGGCCATAAAGTTAATGGACGCAGCGACCAGTATCAGTTCAGAGGCAATAAGCATCCCGATGAGTGTTCGCCGGGTTACAAGCCCATAAATGCCCATGCCAAACAACATGGCTGCCAGATAAAGAAAGGTGTTGAGATTGTTGTACAGAGTAAGTAGAGACATTATTTGCTCCTCCCGGCGCGGGCTATGACCAGTGCTCCAATGATGGCAATAAGCAGGACTATGGATATGAGTTCAAAGACCATGGAATAACTGGTCAGAAACTGGATACCCATCTCTTTCACTGATCCTCCGCTGATCTTGGGAAGAGATGTGAAGTTCGTTCGCGCCGCCATAACGATCAAGCCAAAGGTGACAAGGCCGGCGGTAATAAATCCCAGAGGGCCTGATAATGGGCCGGCTGGACCAACTTTCTTATTTTCCTCGGGGGCAGCGAGCATGATGGCAAAGGTGATGGTGATACAGACGGCCCCTACATAGATGAGTACCTGCATCATTGCCACAAAGGGCGAGTTCAGGAAGTAATAGAGGGCAGCCACTCCGATAAAACAGACAATGAGGCCTGCCACCGCCCGTACCAGTCGTTCCGCACAACAGGCAATGATCCCCCCAATGAGAGTTACTGCCATCATAATGAGAAAGATCAGACCAGTCAGGCCGTCAGCGGTGAACAGCCCTGGCGCTTCGGTTATGGCCATGGAAGGGTTCATGCGTGTCTCTCCTCCAACCGTTTAAGAAGATTAAAATGGAAATCTTCCTTGCGAGTAGACGCAAGATTATATTCTTTTGAAAATTCTATGGCTCCAAAATTACAATTTTCAACACATTGTCCACACAGGGAGCATTGAGTAAAATCCAGATCGTATCTGCTTAAAACTTTTTTCTTTTTTATCTTCCCGTCAACTTCGATGTCCACCGAGACCGAGTCCATACCGATACAACCGGAGGGACAGGCGCGCTGGCACATCCCACAGACGACACATTTGGGCTTACCTTCTTCATCAGCAATGAGCTCGATATGTCCACGAAATCGTGCAGACATCTTGATGGTCTGATAGGGATACTGAACAGTTACGGTTGGTTTGAAAAATTCCCGAAAGGTTATACCCATACCAATGAGCAGACTTTTACTACCATAGAATATTTCGCTGAAATAACCGCCCATGTTAAAATACCTTCAGTAATCCTGCTGTGAGCAGCAGGTTGAACAGGGATATAGGAATAAGTATCTTCCAGGACAGATTAAGCAGTCCGTAAATGGTGGTTCGCGGAAAGGTCCAGCGAATCCAGATGAATGTGGCAATCAGGAGGTATATTTTCAACAGGAACCACCAGACCCCGGGAAACATGCCAAAAGGACAATCCCAGCCGCCGAAGAAGAGAATGGTGGTCAGGCTGGCGCCAATGACAATGTTTGCATATTCTGCCATGAAGAAGAGGCCAAAGCCCATACTGCCGTACTCTGTGTGGAAGCCGGCCACCAGTTCACTCTCGGCCTCGCCAAGATCAAAGGGGGCGCGATTGGTCTCTGCCAGGGAGCAGATAAAAAATATGATAAAAGAAATAGGCATCAATGGACTGTGCAGGGAGGGAAAGATGTTCCAGTGCCAGAAACCACCGGCCTGGGCCAGGCTGATCGTCTTGAGGTCCATGGATCCTGTGGCCATGACCACAGTGATCGCTGTGATCAGCATGGGAATCTCATAGGAGATATTTTGTGATACCGCCCGAACCGAGGCCATGACCGCATATTTATTGCGTGACCCCCAGCCGGCAAACAAGGTGGCCATGGCGCCCATGGAGGCAAAGGCGAAGATCATAAGGACGCCAATCTCCATGTTATGGGCGGCGATCCCTTCGCTGAAGGGGATGGTGACAAAACTCATGATGGCCGGAGCCATAGCCAGTACCGGGGCCACCATAAAGAGGATCTTGTCAGCTCCTCCTGGGATCATCAGTTGTTTGGTCATCAGCTTGATGCCGTCAGCAGCCGGCTGTAAAAGTCCAAAGGGGCCATTGATATTTGGCCCTGGCCTCCGCTGAATGCGGGCGGCACCTCTGCGCTCGGCCCAGACCAGATAGGCGGCGTTGACCGCGGCAAAGGCGATAGCTATCACCACTGCAATTATGACATTTAATAATGTTAAACTCATTGTCCTTCTCCCTTATTCCACTTCTCAATCAAATGTTAACTTTGTCGGTTGCATTTTTTTGATTTAGAAATGAAATTACCTGTCCATCTCTGGTATTACGAGGTCTAAGCTTCCCATAAATGCAAGGGCATCCATAATCAGCATCCCTTCACATGCCTCATCAAAAAGATGCATATTGGAATATGTCGGTGAGCGCAGTTTCAGGCGATAGGCATTTTTATCACCATCGCTGACAATCCTGATCCCAAAACTGCCTCGTGCGGTTTCCACCGCCTGATAAAAGTCTCCCACCGGCAGTTTGATATTTTTGGGTTTTTTTTCGGTCATGACCGGCCCAGCGGGTAATTTTTTCAACCCCTGTTCGATGATCCGCAGTGATTGCTCCATTTCATCCATCCGCACCTTGTAACGGGCCAATGAATCACATTCATGGTATACCGGGACATCAAAGTCAAATTCAGGATAGACGGAATAGGGCTCATTCTTGCGGACATCAAAATTGATTCCGGAACCCCTGGCAACCGGGCCGGTTGCCCCGTATTTGCGGCACATCTCAGCCGAAACCGGCGCGATCCCTTCCAGTCGTTTCCGGAAGATAATGTTGCCAGTCACCAGGGCGGCATATTTTTTGAGCGATTTGCGCATGCGGGGGATAAAACGTTTGGCGGCCTCAATAAAATCATCGTCTATATCATTGTAGAGACCGCCAAAACGGTAATAGCAATAGGTCAACCGGGTCCCAGTCACGGCCTCCAGCATGTCAAGGATATGTTCGCGATCCTGAATGGCGTACATGAGGGGACTGAAGGCTCCAAGGTCCATGACAAAGGCCCCGAACCAGAAGAGGTGGGACGCCACACGATTGAGTTCAACGGTTATGGCCCGGATATACTCAGCTCGTTCCGGGACCTCAATCCCGGCGGCGCGCTCAATGGCCAGGACATGCCCATGGGTATAGCCTAAAGCACCGAGGTAATCGAGGCGACTCAAGTTGGGAAGATACTGGGCGTATGTTCTGTTCTCACCCATTTTTTCGTGCATGCGGTGGACATAGCCAAGGACGGTTTCGGCCTTGACGATATATTCACCATCCATCTGCATTTTAACCCTGAGGACACCATGGGTTGCTGGATGCTGTGGCCCTACATTCAGGATGAAAGTCTCATCCGGTCGGAGTTGAATTGGTGCGCTCATGCCTTGAAATCCTTTAAGAGTGGATGAAAATCTGCATCTTCAGGAAGGAGCAGGGGGATGAGGTGGGGGTGGCCCGTAAATTTGATGCCAAAAAAATCGTGGGTCTCCCGCTCATGCCAGTTTGCTCCGGCGTATATGGTGGAAATGGTGGGAACTACCGGTTGGTCACGAGGGACTCTGGTGCGGATAACTACGCGGCAGGTGTCAAAGTCGTAAGGGGAAAAATCATAAATGACTTCAAGCTGGTTTTCTTTGATCCAGTCAACACCGGTGATACTTTCAATAAAAAATCCAGCCTGGTCGAGAATGGTGACTGCGGCCAGGAGTTGATCCGGGGCAACCTGGGCGTCAAGATGGTATCCATGGGTTTTGTAATCACGAGTGAGAACACCATTACCCCTGGGGAAACCAGCCTCAGCAGCATCTGCCGGACCAGATCCGGTAAAGAGTGTCTGCAGTGCTTGTTGTGTAGTTTCGAGTATCATGATCCTGTGGCTCCGAGGGAGTGTGAAACAGTTTAAATAATTAACTTTATCGTATTCAACCTGGGCTGAAAATCGCAATTAATTTATACAGACTCAGGGTTTTTCCATCTCTTCCACCCGGAAATTTTATGTTCGAGCTCAATAATGCCCTGCAGTAAGGCCTCTGGCCGTGGCGGGCAACCGGGGATATAGACATCAACCGGTAGAAACTGGTCGGCGCCAAGGACAATGCTATACTGTCCTTCAAAAGCAAAAGGGCCGCCCGAGATCGCACAGTTGCCCAGCGCTATAACCCATTTAGGTTCAGACATCTGGTCGTAGAGGGTTTTGATGCCCGGTTGCATTTTTTTTGAAATGGTACCGGCCACAATCATCACATCACTTTGCCGTGGAGATGGACGAAAGACCTCGGCGCCAAATCTTGACATGTCAAATCTGGCGCATCCTGTTGCCATCATCTCAATGGCGCAGCATGCCAGGCCGAAAGTGAGTGGCCATAAGGAATTTGCCCGACCAAGATTGATCAGTTTGTCGGCGATGGCAAATTGAACGAATGATGAAGGTATTGCTTCTAACGGTGAAGGTATGTTCTGCGTTCCCACTTGAATACTCCCTTGATCCATGCGTATACGATTGCAAGCGATAAAATTCCGACAAAAATTACAACTTCCACAAAATCCCTATAGGCAAACATCTCGTTGTTGTATGCAAGGGCAACCGGAAAGAGAAAAAGGACATCGACGGCAAAGGCAAGAAAGATGAGGGCATACAGAAAAAAGACAACGCCGTAACGCACCCAGCTGTCACCAATGGGGACCATGCCGCATTCAATGGCCTGTTTGTTTCTGTTTTCGAATTGACGGGTGCCGCGAGGCATGAGGAGATAAACAATGGCGATGGGACCCAAGGCAAAGGCGAGACCGCCAAGGGTGAAGGCCGCGATCCAGAGAACATTGTCGCGATAAAGAAAGTCTGAAAATTGAAACTCCATATTCACGCTCCCGATGTTAATTGAACGATCAGTCCTTCATTGGCGTCTGCATTTATAATGAAGGACTGGAGACTTGTCAATTAAATAATGAATCACCATTCATATCTATGTGGGTGATTATTTATTCAATTTCATAGGATTAATTTATTGATTAGAGATAGCATCAATGAAAAACTATTGAGAAAAAGTATATACGTGATAAAGTGCCGAATCGCTAATCTAAAAAAAAGATATTTTTTATAAGCAATATTGAATAAGGAAAAGAGAAATGTCTATCACCTTGAGACAATTGGAAATATTTATTGCAGTGGCCGAGACTGCCCAGGTTACTAAGGCGAGCAAAAAATTATTTGTGACTCAGTCTGCGGTGAGTATGGCCCTGGCTGAACTTGAAAATCAGCTTGCCGGGCCTCTGTTTGATCGTCATGGCCGCAGTCTGCTGTTGAATGAGCGAGGTCGCTATCTGTTGCCTCTGGCCAAAGAGATTGTCTGTCAGGTCAGTAGTGTCGAGAGTATCATGTCCGAAAAGAATGATGAGCTTACCGGGCATATCAATATCGTGGCCAGCACCACTATTGGCGACTATCTCCTCCCTTATCTGATTGGCGCCTTCAAACGGATGCATACTCAGGTCGGTATCAACATGCTTGTTCATCATACCCGATATGCCGAGACCCTTATTCGGGAAGGTAAAGCGGATATCGGTTTTGTCGAAGGGCCGGTAAAACATTCTGATACCATCATCCGCCCCTGGTTCAAGGATGAGCTGGTGATCCTGGTTGGTCCCGGCGACCCCCTTGCCAGCAATGAGTTATTTGATGTGAAGACAGATTTTAAGAATACCCGCTGGATTATGCGGGAAGAGGGGTCGGGGACTGTTGCCATATTTCGCGAGAAGATGAAGGCCTATCTTGATCAGATCCATGTGATCATGGAGATGGGGCATCCTGAGGCCATTAAGCGGGCCGTTGAATCAGGGGTAGGAATTACCTGTCTGTCGTCGTTGACGGTGTGTCGGGAAGTGGAGCATGGCTGGTTGAAAAGCCTGAAGGTTGAAGGGGTTGATATGCATCGACAGCTTCAGATTATTTCGCGTAAAGGTCAGGTTATAAGTGATGCCCTGGCAGAATTTCTTGCGTTCTGTGATGTGATGTCCACCTGCAGCGCCAGCAGGGCTTGTCTGTCTTCACCATGGAAGTTACAATCCTTATTGGCAAAACAATCCCTGCTGGCCAGGCATTTATTGATATCAAAGAAATAGTTGCTTCGATGAAGTGATTCGAAGGGAGAAGGACGAATCCGGCAGAATTCCTGAATGAATGATCAAAATAAAAAACCGGTTGCGGCACTGCAACCGGTTTTTTTATTTTCTACGTATTATCCTGCCAGATTGGCTAATGCTTTTTTTATCCTGCCCATCCCGTCTTTGATGATATCCATGGAGGTGGCAAAGGAGAACCGGATAAATTCGTCGGCTCCGAAGGCGGCACCGGGCACGGAGGCTACTTTGGCCTCGTCGAGGAAGTAGTCGGCCAGATCCACTGAATTGTTAATGGCTTTGCCGTTGAATGTCTTGCCAAAGAATGTGGAAAAATTGGGAAAAACGTAAAATGCCCCTTTGGGATTGACACAACTCACCCCTGTTATGGAGCGCAGGTCTGCAACAAAAAAGTCCCGCCTGGGGAGAAAGGCCTTCAGCATGATCTTGGGAAAATCCTGGGGGCCCGTGACCGCAGCCAGCGCGGCCTTCTGGGAAATGGAAGAGGGGTTGGATGTCGATTGGCCCTGGATTTTATTCATGGCGGCAATGATATGTTTTGGCCCGGCCGTCCACCCGATCCTCCATCCGGTCATGGCAAAGGACTTCGAGACGCCGTTGAGGATCAGGGTCTGCTCCTTTAATCGGTCGTCAACCTCCAGGATGTGAGGGAGCTCGGTATCCATGTAGGTTATGGTGTCATAAATGTCATCGGTGATAATCAGCCAGCCGTTTTCCAAGGCCATTTTGGCAATGGCCTGCAGGGCCTCGACTGAAAAAACCGAACCTGTGGGATTGGACGGGGAATTGATGATGATGGCCCTGGTTTTGCTGGTGGCATATTTATGGAGGATGTCAGGGTTGAGGTCAAAGTCGTCCTGTTCCAAAAGGGGAACCAGTACCGGGATGCCGCCTGCCAGTTGCACTATGGGCGGATAGGAGACCCAATAGGGAGTGGGAATGAGAACCTCATCGCCGGGATTGATCACCGCCTGGAACATGTTATAGAGGCCATGCTTGCCGCCGCAGGCGACCTGGATCTCATCCATCGTGTAGGAAAGCCCCTTGTCTTTCTGCAGGCGCTGGCAGATGGCCTCGCGTAATTCAGGCATGCCGGGAACAGCGGTGTACCGGGTAAATCCTTCATCGATAGCTTTTTTCCCTGCCTCACAGACATGGGGTGGGGTGTCAAAGTCAGGTTCACCGACGCTGAAGTTCAGAATGTCGGCGCCTGCAGCCTTCAATGCCTTGGCCTTGGCATTCACGGCCAGGGTTGGAGAGGGTTTGATGTTGATAACTCTGTCTGCCAGGGTGATTATTGGAGAACTCATTTTAGTATCCTGTTGAAAAGAGAATTAAAGGGTAGATCTGCAAACGTGGTAAAGGCATGAGTTGTGTATTTTTGATTATTCCTTTACCGTTTTTTGTTTGTTCCGGTTATTGCAAGATGAAGGACATTGTTGCAAACTGATTTTCATTTCTGTACCTGTTTCATTTCTTTTTGGCAACAGGAAAAAAGAAACGGTAAAGGGTGAACTCAGTAAAAAATTTTTTCGAGAACGAGACCGTGGGCAGGCGCTGTCGGACCTGCAGCGCTTCTCTCCTTCGCCTGGAGTGTTTGTTCAAATTCCAGGACACTGCGCCTGCCTTTCCCTGTTTCCAGTAACGTGCCTACTATATTGCGTACCATGTGCCGCAGGAAGCCATCAGCGGTGAATTGAAACTGGTAGGTTTCCGCGGCGATTTTGATGAAAGTTGCCTCATGAAAGGTGCGCACGGATCCGCGGGCACTTGGGGCGTTGAGGTCGCGGGAGCCTGATGCCTCAAAACTGGCAAAATCATGGGTTCCTGTAATTTTTTCGAGGCAGGGATGGATGCGTGCCTGTTGCGGGAGGTGAGGCAGATGCACCGAGTAGAGGCGTTGCATGGGTGGTTGGACTGAGCCGGTAAACAGAGAGTAGGTGTAGGTCTTGGCCTTGGCCGAGAAGCGGGCATGAAAACCATGAACTTCTTCACAGGCATCCATGATCCGGATGGAGCGTGGGAGCAGTCCGTTCAGTCCTTTGATCAAGGCCGGACAGGGTATGGCGGCCTCTGTGTGAAAATTGGCAATCATTCCACTGGCATGCACTCCCGCATCGGTTCTGCCGGCGCCGTGCAGAGATACTGGATTATTGGTTATGATCTGGAGCCGCCGCTCAATCTCCCCTTGGACGGTGATGGCATTTTTTTGTCTCTGCCAGCCACTATAATCAGTTCCATCATAGGCGACAGTGAGTTTTATGTTGCGCATGGCAGCTTGAAGTTCTACTTTTTCAAAGTCCCGAACCCTGAATGCTTAAGAGCCGTTACGAAATAACTTGTCTCTTTATAATTATTTCGTTACGGCTCTTTACATGTCGTTTTGGCCACTTAGAATGGCCATATTCTTTTACGACGGCTTAGGGGAAAAAAGGCGCGTTTTCCAGTCCGGCAGTTTCGGCAAAGCCGCACATCAGGTTCATGTTCTGGACCGCCTGGCCGGCAGCGCCTTTGACAATATTGTCAATGGTGGACAGGATGATGATGCGGCCGGTTCGCGTGTCAATTTTGAAGCCAATGTCACAGAAGTTGGAACCTCGCACATACTGGGTGGCGGGCAAGTTGTTTTCGGGAAGAATGCGGACAAAGGGTTCTTGAGCATACATCTTCTCGTAAAGCTGGCTGATATCCGCTTGATGAATCCCCGGTTTCAGCCGGGCATAAATGGTGCTCAAGATGCCACGTGAGATGGGCAGCAGGTGCGGGGTAAAAGAAATCCGTACCGGTTTTTGCAGAAACACATTGATTTCCTGCTCAATCTCAGGGGTATGGCGATGCGTGCCGCCAACCTTGTAGGCCCGGAAACCATCCGCGACTTCGCAGTAGAGTGAACCTACCTGTGCCGAGCGGCCTGCTCCGGATGTTCCTGATTTTGAATCGGCGATAATTGACTGTGGGTCAATAACGTCTGCCTTCAAGAGAGGGGCCAATGCCAGAATGATTGAGGTGGGATAGCAGCCAGGATTGGCAATGAGCCGGCTGGTACGTATCTGCTCACGATACAACTCGGGCAGGCCGTACACCGCCTCTTTGAGCAGTTCGGCGGCGGTATGTTTTTGATACCATTCCTCGTAAATCGCAACATCACGCAGCCGGAAATCTGCAGAAAGATCCACCACTTTTTTCCCGCCTGTGAGAAGGTCAGGAACAATGGCCATGGCCGTCTTGTGGGGCACGGCGGTAAAAAAGAAATCTGCCTTGGCGCACAGTTCTTCAGTGCTGAGATTTTCGCAGACAAGATTGGTTTTTTGGCGCAGATTGGGGAAAACATGGGAAAGGGGCTGGCCCGCATAGAGTCTTGAAGTGACGGCGGTGAGTCGTACCTCGGGGTGATTGCAGAGAATTCTGGCCAGCTCAACACCAGTGTAGCCCGAGGCGCCGATAATTGCGACGTTTAACATGATGGATCCCTGATAAAATAAGAAGAGGGAATAACAGAACTTCTGTCATTCCCTCTGATAAAGCCATCTTCCTTTCCGTTATAAGTTCCTTCAGGTTCGAAGCAACAGCGTATCATCCTTCAAACACGAACGAAGGCTTTAAACAGAGAAAAAAGAATTAACGTTTAGAGAACTGGAACTTGGCGCGAGCGCCTTTCTGACCATATTTTTTCCGCTCTTTCATGCGGGGGTCACGGGTCAGGAGCCCTGATTTTTTCAGGGGTAATCTGTTGTCAGGATTAACATGCAGCAGGGCCCTGGAAATTCCATGGGTCAACGCGTCAACCTGAGCTGATTTTCCACCGCCTTTTAAGGTGGCGATGACATCATAGCCTTCAAAATTATCGGTTACCTTGAAGGGCGTTGCTATTTTGTAGGTCTTGAAGGTGCCGCCGAAATAGTCATCCGCGCTCATGGTATTGACAATGACCTTGCCACTGCCTGGGGTGATCCACACTCTGGCAACTGCTGTTTTTCTTTTCCCTGTGGCGTAAAAACGATTTTGAGCCATGGTTGCTTTCTCCGCGAAAAATTAAATATCTAATTCGGTAGGCAGTTGAGCTGCATGTGGATGCTCATTGCCGACATAAATTTTAAGTTTCTTTAGTTGCTGATCGCCAAGTTTGTTTTTGGGAAGCATTCCTTTAACAGCCTTCAAAACAAGGTGTGTTGGATGTACCTCTAACAATTTTTTGGCGTTTTGTTCTTTGATCCCGCCTATCCATCCTGTATGACGATAGTATTTCTTGTCGTCCCATTTTTTTCCAGTCAATTTAATCTTTTCGGCATTGGTGATGATAATGAAATCGCCGTTGTCGATAAAGGTGGAAAAAGTTGGTTTGTGCTTGCCGCGCAGACGGGACGCGACTTCTGATGCCAGGCGGCCGAGAACCTTGTCTTCGGCATTGACGACATACCATTTTCTTTCGATCTCGTTAACTGGAGCCAGATAAGTTTTCATGGTGATCCTCAAAATGCTGATTGGTACATTGAATAAAAAAAGGTTCGAACTGTGTCGAATCTTTTCGAATCTTTAATGGAGCGGGAAACGAGATTCGAACTCGCGACTTCAACCTTGGCAAGGTTGCACTCTACCACTGAGTTACTCCCGCTCGATATCTATAAGGTAAAAACGAAAATACTTTAACAAGTCTGCGAGTCTCTTGTCAATAAAAAAAGTCCTGTTTTAAGTCGCTTTGTGAAAAGTGAAAAAACGGGATGAGATAAAAAAAGAAGATGGTGCTCTTTAAAGATTAGAATAAATAGAGTAATTATTTAATTGTGAGTTTACAATTGGTCGAAAACAGCCTTGCTTCCTTGTTAACTAATTGGCAAGGGTAATCTTCTTTTAGGGAAAGTCTATGAATGCAATGGAACAACGGCGTGGCCTGGTTAATCGCGTTACCCGTGAAACGGATATTCAGCTGACCTTGCTGGTTGACGGGACTGGTATTGCCAAAATAGATACGGCGGTTCCTTTTCTTGATCACATGTTGACTCTTTTTGCCGTGCATGGTTTTTTTGATCTTGAGATCAAGGCGGCAGGCGATGTCGAGGTTGATGATCATCATACGGTGGAGGATGTAGGGATTTGTCTGGGACAGGCCTTTGCTAAAGCCCTGGGGGATAAAAGCGGAATAAACCGGTATGGCCTGAGCTATCTTCCTATGGATGAGACCTTGACACGCGTTGTGGTTGATCTCTCGAATCGACCTTTTCTGCATTATGGCGTTGCCGTCCCTGATCAGAAGCTCGGGAGCTTTGATACGGCCCTGGCCCTTGAATTTATGCGGGCGTTTTCTCAACACGCCGGGGTGAGCTTGCATATTGACCTGCTTCATGGCGAGAACAGTCATCATATCATAGAGGCTATTTTCAAGGGCTTGGCTCGGGCGATGGCTCAGGCCACCAGCGCTAATCCTTTGGTGCCTGGGACCTTGTCTTCAAAGGGTGTGCTGTAAGATATTGTTGTTGGGGTTGTTTGGGCTTACGAGATGTCCGTATAAATTTTAAATGAGGTCATTTGTGAAAACAAGAGTGAGAGACATAACCAGTATTTTGATTGCGGCGCTTTTTTGTTCTGTCTTTTTTTCCGCCTGTACAGGAATGAAGGGTGGGCTGGCAGAAGAGAAACCGGTGGCGCTACAGCCCCTCACCGGTATTGTGGTGATGCCGACAGTGATGGTAAAAGAGGCCGTGGTCAAGGCGGGGAAAGATGATTCAACTCTTGACAGTGTGGTTGGATTTTTTGATGGGGTGATTAGCGCGGAGCTGGGAAAAAATAACAAGGTTCATATTGTGACAGAGGGGCAACTGGACGCCTTGCTGACCGATGCGGCCGGCGGTCGTCTGGCGCAGATGAAGGCCCTGGGCGCCAAGCTGGATTCCAACGCGGTGCTTGAGGTGACGGTGACCCGCTTTCAAGAACGGGATGGAAGTGATCTGTCGGTGAATGCTCCTGCTTCCGCCGCCTTTGAATTGGTCCTCACTCATGTGGATTCCGGTATGGTTCTCTGGGCCGCTTCTTTTGATGAGACCCAGGAGGCGTTGTCAAGTAATCTGCTTACCCTCGGCAAGGTTAAAAACCGCGGTTTTAAATGGATTACGGTGGAAGACCTGGTCCGTCAGGGGTTGAAGGAACGCCTGGCTGACTGTCCTTATCTCCAGAAATAAGCCGTGGTAACAAAAGAACCATACCATTTTACATGGTAAAAACGACATAAGGAGCCGTAACGAAATGGTTGGGAAAAAGGTTGTTTCGTAACGGCTCCCAAGAACCCTGTCAGGTTGGCTGTTCTTCCTGTTTTATAGTTGCCTGCTGGTTTTGCTTGAAGCAAATTCAGCAGGCATTTTTTATGGAAAGTCCGTCGTTCCCATATAACCGTAACATTGAAATGTCGTGACTGGCATAAGGAGCTGTAACGAAATGGTTGGAAATGTAGCAGTGGCAACGGCGATGGTTATTGCGTAACAGCTCCTGATGAGATCAGAGACTATTTTACCCAGGCAGGTTAACAGGCGCATTGGCCAGGCCATGCAGGACTATTCCATGCTCAGGCATAATGATTGTGTACTGGTGGCTGTTTCCGGCGGGGTGGATAGTCTGGTGCTGGCCTGGTTGCTGCAGATGTGGTTGAAGAAGGCCCCCATCAGTTACACCTTGCGTTTTGTTCATATTGATATGGGGTTTTGGGGACAGGGGAGTGGTGGCGTAAATCCGGTTGAAGGGATACGCGAGCAATTGCATCGGTTCGGGATCCCTTTGGTGGTGGAACAGGCCAGGGAACTGGCTGAGGCGCAGGTCATGGCCGGAGTCTCGGTTTCACCTCGTTTACCTGACACAGTGTCGCTCGCTCCATCGAAGGATAAAGAGCGACCAGAGCGGAGCTGCTTTCTCTGTGCCCGCCAGCGTCGTCATCAGCTTTTTGACCTGGCCGGAGAATATGGGTGTAATAAGATTGCGTTTGGTCATCACAAGGACGATCTTATTGAGACCCTGTTCCTGAATATGCTGTATAGCGGCAATCTCTCAACCATGGTGCCAAAGCAGGATCTTTTTGGCGGCAGGCTGGCCCTTATCCGGCCACTGGCCTATGTGGAAAAACATGAGGTACAGGAGATTGCCGTGACCCTTGGTCTTGTGCCGGTTGCCAACCTTTGCCCTCTGGCCGGGAATACCCGGCGTGATCACGTGCGGAAGGTGCTGCACACCCTGTATCAGCAAGATCCCGGGATCAAGGCCTCGATCTTTGCCTCAATGGCCAATGTGCGGAAAGGATACCTGCTATGAAGACCTCTGTGGACTGTCTCTCCTGTTTTATGGACCAGACCCTGCGGGTGGCGCGGATCTGTTCGACGGATGAGACTGTGCATCTGGCAGCGGCCCGTGCCGTCGCGGCCCTGCTGCCGCAGATGAAGATGTCGTTGACCCCGCCGGAAAATGCGGTGGCAGTATATGCGACCATTGCCAGGGTGACCGGCTGTGCTGATCCCTATCTGGCCATAAAAAAAGCGTCAAATGATCAAGCCCTTGCCATTCTTCCTGATCTCCTCCGGGAAGTTGAACAGAGTGAGACGCCATTGCTTGCGGCCATTTTCCTGGCCATTGCCGCTAATATCATTGATTATGGGGCCATGCGCAGTTTTGATGTGGATGCCGCCCTGGCGCGAGCCCGGACGATGACTTTTGTCATTGATGAGAGCAGGCAGTTGTTTGATTTGATCTGCCGGTTGCCTGGCAAGGCAAAGGTCCTTTATCTTGCCGATAACTGCGGCGAGATCGTCTATGATTCCCTGGTTATTCGTTGTTTTGTCGAGCTGGGGTTGGAGGTGACTGTGGCGGTGAAAGAAGGGCCTATTATTAATGATGCCCTGTTTGCTGATGCCATTGCCTGCGGCCTTGATCTGTATGCCCGCATTATCACCAATGGGACCGCCTGTCCCGGCACACCCCTTGCCAGTTGCTCGGCTGAGTTTTTGCATGCCTTTCGGGGAGCTGATCTTATTCTTTCCAAGGGACAGGGGAATTTTGAGACCTTGTCGGAGGCGGTTCCCGAGTCAGATGCGGAGATCTTTTTTCTTCTGACCGTCAAGTGTCCGGTAGTTGGGGCCCATCTTGCCCGGTTGACCGGGAGGCGTGTGGACGAACTGCCAGGCCAGGGGGAAATGGTGCTGTTTTCCAGGGAGCGTTCAACCGTCAGTTAGTGGCAATCAGAAATATGGAGACAATGGGTCTATCTTTCTGATTGCTGAGCGCTGAATGGTTATATCTATAATTTTATGAGAGTTCTTTTATGAGAAAACGTATAGCGAAGATTCTTGCTGCCCCGCAGGCAGGGGAACAGTTGCAGGTGGCGGGCTGGGTGAGAACCAGGCGGGATGCCAGCGGTTTTTCATTTATTGAGGTGGGTGACGGCTCTTGTCTTGCCAATATCCAGGTGATTGCTGATCAGACCCTTGCCAATTATGGCGATGAGGTCAAAAAACTCAGCGCCGGCTGTTGCGTGCTGATAACCGGTATTCTGCAGGAGTCACCGGCCAAGGGCCAGGCGGTGGAGCTGCGGGCCACCGAGGTGCAGGTTCTGGGCTGGGCCGATCCGGAGAGTTATCCGTTGCAGAAGAAGCATCATTCTTTTGAGTTTCTGCGTAATATTAACCACCTGCGGCCCCGCACCAATGCCCTGGGGGCGGTGGCCAGGGTGCGTTCCCGGCTTTCTTATGGGGTGCACACCTTTTTTCAGGAGCGTGGTTTTATCCAGGTGCATACGCCGATCATCACCACCAGTGACTGCGAGGGTGCGGGCGAGATGTTTCAGGTAACTACCCCCTCTGCGGCTTCTGCGGTCAAAGGGGGTGGAGAGAGCAGCAGCGGGTTCTTCGGCCGTCCGGCCGGTCTGACCGTGAGCGGCCAGTTGCAGGCAGAGGTCTATGCCCAGGCCATGGGCAATGTCTATACCTTCGGCCCCACCTTCCGGGCTGAAAACTCCAATACCAGCCGGCATCTGGCCGAGTTCTGGATGGTGGAACCGGAGATGGCCTTCTGTGACCTGGAAGGAAACAGGCAGGTGGCGGAAGAGATGTTGAAATATCTTGTGCGGCTGGTTCTGGCCGAGTGCGCCGAGGATCTGGCCCTTTTTGACCGTTTTATTGCCAAGGGATTGCTGGCCAGGCTTCAGCAGGTAGTTGATCAGGATTTTGCCCATATTACCTATACCCAGGCCGTGGAGCAACTGATGCAGTCAGGTCAGTCGTTTACCTATCCGGTGCAGTGGGGGATTGACCTGCAATCAGAGCATGAGCGCTATCTTACGGAAACGATCTACCGGCGGCCGTTGATTGTCACCGATTATCCGGCCGCAATCAAACCTTTTTACATGCGGGTCAGTGACGACGGGCAGACGGTGGCGGCCATGGATATCCTGGTTCCGGGGATCGGTGAGATTATTGGCGGCAGTCAGCGCGAGGAACGCTATGATGTCCTTCTGGCCCGGATGCACCAGGCGGGAATTGATCCGAGCGGCTATGAATGGTACCTTGATCTCCGGCGCTACGGCACGGTTCCCCATTCCGGCTTTGGTCTTGGCTTTGAGCGGCTGGTGCAGTTTGTCACCGGGATGGCCAATATTCGCGAGGTGATCCCTTTTCCGCGTACCCCAGGTTTTGCTCCCTGCTAAAATCGCCGGATATTAAATTAATTCAGCTCCGACATTTTTAATCTGAATTCCCCCAAAACAGGGTTGGATTACCCCACTCTTGTCCGATTTTGTACGGGGCCTGACGACCTAGTTGCCTCATTTATCTGTTTTTGTCCAGGAATCCTTGAGAGTGACGGTTCGGTTGAAAACCGGGATCCCTGGCTGAGAATCAATCAGATCGGTGCAGAAATAGCCGTTACGTTCAAACTGGAATTGTTCTCCTGGCTGCGCCTGGCCCAGGGATGGTTCAAACATACAGGAGTCAAGGATGGTAAGCGAATTGGGGTTTAAATGTTCCTTGAAGTCCACGTTCTTGTCCGCGTCTGGATTCTCGGTTAAAAAAAGGCGGTCATAGAGCCGTACCGGACACGAAATGGCGTGCGCTGCGGAAACCCAGTGGATGGTGCCTTTGACCTTGCGGCCATCGGGGGCGGAACCGCCCCGTGTCTCCGGGTCATAGGT
>JANMTN010000353.1:0-9322 GCA_031390685.1 Desulfobulbaceae bacterium | reverse complement strand
ATCCAGCCGGTGGCGCTGTAGCCGCGAACATCAATGAGGCGCTCTACTATGGTGCGACCGCTACCGGTACAAATGCTGAAGGCGCAAGCTTTCTGTCCATTTGCGCGGTCGAGGCGGCAGGTCCCGGAGGGGCGGGTGGCTTGGTAACCAATTTTGCCTTGATCCGGCTGCGAAATCTCCCGGTTGTAGGGCAATACATCGTGACAACGCCCTGCTCCCCCACTCCATTTATCATCACCGTCAGCGACCCCGCTATTGACATTGACCTAAGGGCCCAAGTTGCTTCTGACGGTGTTGCTCCCGGCTTTCTCGGCACCCTGTCAGGGCCGGTCGAGATGTTTGCCGATAACGGTACAGCCCTTCCCACCTATCCCGGCTATCTCGGGGACGGGATTACCCCTGGTCCTCTGAACGGCCCCCTGTTTACTGGAGGCGGCACCACTTTTATGGTAACAGGGCCGGCAGGGTTTACGCCTTTTTCCACGAATCAGTTTACCGTGGTCGGAAAACTCTTTGCCCTGGCCCCCGTCGTGCTAGCGAATGGCCAGGTGACCTTCAATAGGAATGCCCTGGGCGCGGGCACGGTTGATTTCCTGATCCCTAAAAATACCGGAGCGGTCACGGCTCAGGCAGTGGGCGTGGGGACGGCATTGCCCGGCGAACCCATTCTGTTGACTATGATGGCCAATGGGGTTTTCACGGCGAGCGTGCCCATAACCGCGGCTAACCCCCTGCCCAATGTAGTCGCAATCACCTTCAATCTTGGCGTACCTGGGGAGATGACGCAAAACTTTCCCCTGACCGTAATTCCCGTCGGCGACCTCGCGAAGGTGAGCGCGACCAGGAATTCCGCAGGCAAAGGTACGCTTGATTTCCTGATCCCCCAATCTCCCGGCGCGGTCACGGCTCAGGCGGTGGGCTCAGGTTCGCCGTTGCCCGGCGAACCTATTGTGTTGACTCCGGTGGATGGGAATTTCACGGCGAGTGTGCCCATAACCCGGGACAACATCATGCCCGCTAATGTCGCGGTCACCTTCAATCTTGCTGGAGAAGGACAGTTGACGGAAATCATTCCCGTGATCAAGATAAGATTATCATCGTTGCTGCTCATGCTTCCGAAGATGAAGCAAGCGGAATAAAGAAACAGGCCGGGCTGGACATTTGTTTGAGTCATGGCCTGGGCATGATGGTGTTCATTCTTTATCGATAAAATGGCTGGATGCAAGCCGCGACCAATAGGTAACAAATCATCATGGTCCGGCCCTGCTGATCGGGGTCGGACCATGACATGATGATTTGCATTCTTTACAACGAACTTTTCCGCAACCGTTTCAGGATTGCCGGTACAAGCTTCGTTTTTTTAAGCAACAGCCTCCCGGAAGACGTTCCGCGGCCCCTTTGCTCTTGCGGAAGTTGGCCCATGGAAACATGGAGAGGCACAGGTCGATAGTAGTGGCATCCAGTGCATAGACCGTGTTTTCCAGTTCCAGGGAAAAGTCGTCGTTCACATAAAATTTTCTGGCGGTCGGAATAAGGGATTGGGCAAGATCGGCGTAAATGTGCCAATCGCGAACTTTGTTGGCATTGACCAGAGTATTGCGAGAAACGGGCGCGCGGATTCCCATGTGGTAGAGCTTGTTTTTCTGGGCATGAAGACAGGCCTCGATATCTCAAAGGCTTTCGCGATGGGTGAGTTGAGCAAAGGCCATGCACAGATACTGGTCGAGACAGGTAAATTCCTTGACCTTGAAATTGCCGTGATAACGATCGACGCATTGATGAAAGACATGAAGCGGAAGATGCTCCATCACTTGAGAGAAAATAAGTTTTCCAGTGTACATAGTTCAGGCCTCCTCGCATGGTTTCGCGCAGATGACTGATTTTTGGAAAAATTTTCAAGTCGTTAAATGACATTTTGTCTTCTTTTATTTTAATTTACGGTAAGTTATACACTGCTTATCGTCAAAAGTTGGGACACCAGTTGATTAAGTATCATTCTTAACCTGTTGTGTAAAGTGGATTTCATTGCCCGACAGAAACAGGTGAGGAATCTTTCAGCCGCCGCCCGGGAAAGGCGGGGACAACTTTCAGGGGGAAAGGGTATGGTAAAACGGACAATGCTCTATGTCGCACTGGCAGCAGCTATTTTTCTCAGCCCTGGAATACAGCCCGTCAAGGTCACTGCGGATCAACATGTAGCTGGAGCTCCCAAAGCGCTCACCGCAATAAACCTGCTGCTCCTCGGTAAACAAGGCTTCGACCCTGAACTCATTGCTAGAATCAGAGCCAATATTGTCCTGCCGCCCTCTCTCGAACTTGTTGACGCCCCCTCCATGCAGCCGGTTGTCGATGAATACCTCAATGGCGAAGAGGGCAGACAGTGGGCCATCGTCCTCGGCAAGGCCTTTTTCTGGGACCAGGGTGCGGGATCGGATGGCCAGCAGGCCTGCGCGTCCTGTCATTTCCAGGCGGGAGCCGATCCCCGCTCGAAAAATCAGATTTCACCGGGGCTGTTGAACACCAAGCCCGGGGTTGATCCGAAACGCTTCGATTTTGGCGGCCCCAACTTCCAGCTGAGCGCCGCCGACTTTCCAACAAGCAGGGATGTCGACGATGTCATCTCCTCCCAGGGGTTTTTCAGCACCATTTTCATTGAATTAGGTTTGGAAGGCGGCGATGATATCTGCACCATCGGTCCGGCGGACACCTTTGAGGTCGGCGGAACCAAGGTGCGCAGGGTTGAGCCGCGCAATGCCCCGACGGTGGTCAACGCGGTCTTGAATGCGCGAAACTTCATGGACGGCCGGGCCAATAATTTCTTCAACGGCGTCGATCCTCACGGCCGCCGGACCAACCTGATGAACCCTGTCGATCCCGTTACCTTTGCCGGGGCTGGTATCTGGACACAAGAGACGCCGGGTGTTCTTACTAAAATACAGATTGAAATCCCCGACTCCTCCCTGGCCTCCCAGGCGGTCGTCCCCGTCCTGAGAGATATTGAGATGGCCTGCGCCGGCAGGACCTTCCCGGATGTGGCCAGGAAGATGCTGGGCCGGGAGAGGGCCTTAATTGACCAGCGGGTCCATCCAGACGACAGCGTTCTCGGGCAATATGTTCACATCACCGGTTTTGGCATCCGCCAGGATTATCACGAGCTCATCACCCGCGCCTTCAAAAACAAATACTGGAATGGCGGCGTGGTTCCAGGTGGCAGCGGCCTCCTCCAGATTGAGGCCAACTTCGCCCTTTTCTGGGGCCTTGCCATCCAGATGTATGAGGCCACCCTGTTTTCAAACCAGACCCCCTTCGACAGCTTCGCCCGTGGCGATGACCGGGCCATGACCCTGAACCAGCTGAAAGGGTTGGAGGTCTTTCTCACTAAAGGACAATGCGTTTTTTGCCACGGCGGCCAGGAATTCACCAATGCCTCTGTACGGTTACGGACAGTAGAGGCAATGGAGCGAATGGTGCTGGCCAATGACGGAGTGACACCGATCAAGGACAGAGTTGCCGTCTACGATGGCGGTTTCTACAATATCGGCGTTACGCCAACCTCCGCCGATATCGGCATTGGCGCGGCTATCGGGTCGCTGCCTCCTCTGGTGGTAGGCGGCCCGGACCGCCCTATCCCGCTCTGTTATGCACGACAGGCTTCCGTCGGGCCGAGGGTTGATCAGGAAACCAATGGAATCGCCATAGGTGATGAAAACTTCCCTGACATTGCCGGCTCGGGGGAAGTGGTGAACGGGGAAAGGGTAGGCTGTGACGGCGCTTTCAAGACCCCCACACTGCGCAATATCGCGCTGACCGCGCCCTATTTTCATAACGGCAGCCACGGCACCTTGCGACAGGTTATGGATTCCTACGGCGACAATATGCGCGATCGTTTTGCCACGGAAAATATCGACAACCTGGCCCCGCTCATACAGCTGATCAGCCACACGGATGAGGAGGGAGGGTTTCTGGTGGATTTCCTGAATGCTCTCACTGACAGAAGAGTGGTCCTGGAGCGGGCGCCTTTTGACCACCCGGAGCTGCGGGTTTTCAATGGTCATCCGGATGACCACCTGTCTGTTGTTGACAGGGGAGACGGACTGGCTGTTGACGATTTCATGATCATCCCGGCGGTGGGTGCAAACGGCAGAGTGCAGGCGCCGCCGCCCTTTCTTGGGATTACCCAGTAACGCCGGGAGAGAAAACCCGCGTGCTATCCTTCCTCGGCTTCCGGAGGAGGCAGCAACAGATTTCTCTCCGGCCTGCTGAAGGTTTGGCATCAGGAGCAGTCACGCTCGGTAAGAGAGAGTTTAATTTCTCTCTGTCCCGGTTGTTTCGGTCCCGATTGTCGTGCAGGGGGAATTGTAATTGTCGTTGAGCAAAAAAATTGATTTTTCGTCAATGAATCAGGTAATTATTGGTCAACATGCGTAATTGAGGGGACTTTCTACGAGAAATACCTTCTCTTCCGTTAATTAAGGAATTGTTATTCCAATCAATTATTAACATTGGCATACTACCGTGCCATGAAAGAACGATTATAAAAATTAATCGCAATCATTGCCGTACAGCAATCATAAAATTCGGTTACCCCGCACCGTATTAGGAGCCCATGCCCAGGGCAACCTCACCACCTCCTCCAAACAGGTGGTTATCGTCGAAAAGGAGAAAATCATCGTCCAGCCGGCAGATCTGCAGATCATCTATATGCCGTACTATGACCCCTTCCACATTTACGGGCCCTGGTGTGGTATCCCGCCTATCTTCCCTATTACTGGCCCCCGCCCAGGGTGAAAATCGGCAGGGGTATACATACACGGGCCAGCTTCCAATTCGGCTCCACATTCGGCAACTGGAACCGTTTTGATTGGCACCGTCACCATATTTTTATCGATGCGCACAAACGGCCAAAATTCGTCAGACACGACCGGTGGGTAGCAAAACACGGCTCCTGGTTTTACGTTCCAAAGCACCGGCGAGGTAATGCCTGAGCTGGTTGAAAAATAAATTTGTCCCGGTGTTTCATGCATTGATGTTCACCGGTATCTGTACGTGTCCCACCAGGCCGTTGGGGACACCCTTTATCCAATCATAATAGCGTATGTGCGCCAGCAAAGAAACCGCGGCGTCCGTATTGAGCATAATGTCCATGCGCCGTGCTGTAGTGGTCTGGATCGGTCTTCCGGCCGGAACGACATAGGGGGAGGAGAAGCGGTGGAACCCGCCTACCCCCAGGGGGTGGCCGTCCCAGGCGATTACCGTCGCGTCCACCGGCAGGGTCAGTTCCTGGATAGTGTAGCCGGTGTTGAGATAGCGCAGCAGAACTCTTTGGCCCACATTGGCGTCAATCCGTATCGCCGCATTGTCGATGACCCCCTGGAAGACGCCTTGACCATTCCGCGCGCCAACGTCCAGCACCACCCCGGTAACCGTAAAGATGTCCGGCTGGAAATCGTTGAGATTTATCGGATTTGTGCCGAACACGTAGAATGTCCCGGGGGCGTTCGGATCGAGGGGGTTGCAGGCCTGCATGTTGAGCATATGGTCCGATCCCGACAGGTGCCAGGCGGAGTCCATGTCGTCGACCACCCATATCTTCTCGATATCGTAGGCGAGGACCTCGGTTCCCGCGGGGCTGGTGGTCAGGCGGCCGGCCACGAAACCCGGGCCGCCGGTAACGTAAGGGGCGGTCAACCCCGAACCGGCAGGCGCCGGCGGGTCCACGATCAGCCCTCCGTACAGCCCCATCTCGAAGTGGTGGACAGTGTTCTTGTGGCAGTGATAGAAGAAGGTGCCCGCCTGGTTGGGTTGAAACTGGTAGACGAAGCTGTTGTTGATCTCGAATGAGTGCTTGCCCACCCCGTCATTCATGGGCGTGGGTTCGATGCCGTGCCAGTGGATGTTGTGGACGCCCGACGACGTTCCCACCACGGCATGGATGATCTCCCCCCGGACCATGCGCAGGAGGGGGGAGGGAAAGGATTGGCGTCTAGGAGGGGTACTGTCCTCGATGGTCCACATGGGCAGTACAATGGCGCCGAGCATCGCGGCGACGTTGGGGGGCAACGGCAGGTCGAAGGCACGCAACAGCCTCAGATCGAAGGTACGGTTCGGGGGGAGCGGATCAATGGGGCCGACGCCCACCAAGGGGACGCTTTCCAACTCGGTCGGCGGGCACACGTGCTTCCGCAGTTGATTGTTGGTTCCGGTGAAAAAGGTATTCCGCAATGTGCCGAAAGCCTGCATTTCAGCCCTGACAGGTTTGTCCCGCAGCAGAAGCAGCATCACACCGCTTAAAGCCTGAGTATCAGCCATGGTCGTTACCTCCTGGAAATTATCGTATACGCTCTTGCCCATTGCTGGCAATCGCCTAGTTTGATGGCGTCGCAAAAACTCCCCAACTGCTGCGTCGGAGTCTACGCTTACCTGCGCTGCATCCTTCGTCACTACGGCGTACCGTATGTACGCCTCATTCCTCAGGATTTGCGCCTTGCATTTGGGGCTTTTTGCTTAGCCATCTGCATTGATGATTTTTTGCGGTTTCATCATGGTTTCCTTGCAGAGAACAACCGGCGATAGTCAGACGCCGGTATCCTGTCCCCTGATCACTGCCGCCTTCCTCTCTGGTTCTGTCCCTCTTTGGGCGGTCAGAAGGGCCGCGGCACATTGAAATGCGTGCCGAACTCGCCGGTCAGTTCCAAGCCGGCCACCGCGCCCTGGGGATAATTGCCGCCGGCCGCGGTCTGGTCCAGTTCCAAGTGGCTGTGTATGGGGTAGCTCAAAGGATTTTGCGGTACGATGAGAACCGTGGCCAGTTCCTGGGGAATAAGCTCGTCCAGCGGCTTCAATAATTGACCGCCTGCCACATCGCCGTGGCGGAAGATCGTCCCGTTCGCCAGCACCATGGGGATGTCCGGCGGCCGGATGAAGGGCACGACCCAGTCGATCCGATCTTCAGGTGCGAGGGTTATAGTGTCGACACAGACAACGTTGTCGCTCCCCGGATCGTTGCCGAGGTAGACCCCGCCGCCGCCCACCACGTTGTTGGTCGAGACGATGTAGGCGTGGTTGGCGTGAATGTGGGGCGAGTGGACGACCAGCCCCGCGTTCAGCAGGCGGACGACGTGGGGCTCGCCGACCTTGCCCACGACCAGCACGTCGGGGCTATGCCCGGAATAGCCGCCCTGCCGGCCGTTGATGCTGAAGTATTGGGGAAGGAAGTTCTCCCTGACCGTAGCCGGGTCGGGGATGCTCCCGGAGGTAATCACCCTCCGGTTCAATTCCGGGTCGATGGAGCTGTGCAGCCAGACCCGCGTCCGGTAGAGAAAGCGCTCGAAAACAGGGGACTGGGGACCATTGGGATCCATCACAAAGTGGTGGTAATGATCCGAATCATTGGCCATGGGATTATATCCCGGATTGGCGTCCGTGGTGGCAAACCAGGGCTGGCCGGGGAAATGCGCCTCGGGATCCCGGGGGACGCCTTTTCCCAGTTCATTGAACAGGGCGGTGACGTTGGGGGTCGAGAACCTTCCGTAGGGATTGGTGGCTACGGGATTCGGCAATATGACAAGCGCTCCGTGCAGCCCGAGCACGCGGCTGATGGGATCCAGTGTGGGATCCTTGTAGAGATAGGTGCCGGGCCTGAGGGAGCCCGCGGTTATCTTCAGGGTAACGGTTGCCCCGAAAGCTATGTCCCTGGTCTGGCGCAGCAGGGCGAACTGGTTCAGGGGGACTCCGGCCTGGATGAAACTGGTGCCCACGACGGCGAACCGCCGCGCCGGGCCCGGGATATTGTTGGTGATATTCAGGACGATGGTATCCGTTTCAAAGGCAAAGATGGCGGGTCCGGGAAGGCCGGGCGCGCCGTTCACTGTGTAAACCCAGTGGGGCACCATGATGCCGTCCACCATCTCAACGTCCGCCGTGGTCATCCCCATATTGATCCCACCCTCCTGGGCATGGGCCATGGAGCGGGAAAACGGCGCGCCTGATGCGACAACAACGCTCGTCAAGCCGAGTGCCCCGTACTTAATGAACTGCCGCCTGGTAACTGATGTCCCTTTTTTGCTCATGTCTTCATCCTCCGTGCTATGGTACTCCGCAGTAGACGGTTACAAGGCAGGGTGCGTGCTGAGCCTCGCTTTATCCGGGCCAAAAAGGTCTGATTTTTGCGCCGTGGGCGCTACCCTTCCTTTTGTGCCGGTGGCCTTCATGCCGCCGGAAACATGTCCCGCGCCACAAGACATGGATATCAGCCAGGTTTCTGGCTGGCCTTTGTTTTTATTAAGTGGTTCTATAGGAAACTCAGTTCATCCCAGCGAAAGCCTCCTTCGACTCCTGAACTTGCCGTGGCGGGCGTCTTTCCAGCGCGTCAGCTGAGAAATGTGCAGACTCTGTTTAAAGCTTATACAGACTGGCGGTCGTTGTCAACTGAAATTTCCCGTTTTTTTACATTTTTCATAAATTTGGCAGCGTTGCACCCGTCACGAATAGCTCTATTTTCGCAAAGTAAATCCTTGTGTTTGAGCGCTCCGTGTTGTAACATTGTTATAATAAATTCGGAGGTGTAAAGATGAGAACAGTATTGCGTAAGGTGGGGAATTCACGCGGGGTGTTGATCCCGGCCGCCTTTTTGGCGGAGTGTGGCGTCGGTTCTGAAATCGAGATGCGCCAGGAAGGCCGGGGGCTCGTTATTGAGCCGGTCAAGACCGTGCGGCTCGGGTGGTTTGACGGTTATCAGGCTGAAAATGAGACGGATGCGTGGGAAGAAGAGATGACGCCAACACCCGTTGAGAGTGAGGACTGGCAGTGGTAAGGCGTGGTGAGGTGTATTGGGTGAATCTTGACCCGACCGTGGGAACGGAGATAAAAAAAACACGTCCAGCCTTGGTGGTTTCCCCCGATGATATGAACGCGGCGTTGCCCCGGGTGATTGTCGCCCCCATTACCAGCAAGGGGCAACCGTTAGGATGTCGACCTGAGGTCGTTATTGACGGTAAGTCTGCCCGGATTTTACTGGACCAGGTGCGCTGCGTTGACAAGAAGCGCCTGGCCGGTAAACTCGGTGAGATTGATCTGGCCTTGTGGCACCCTATTTTGCTGGAAATGTTGGCATGAGTATTCAAAAATATTTCGATCAGTTAACTGGCATCTCTGGTTGATAATCTTGAAAATAGGGGAAGTGTCCCGGGTTTCCTTTCGGGTTTCCTTTCCGTCTGAGGTTGCCGGTTGCCATGCCAATCCGTGATTGACTTTTTATCCCCAGAATCGTATATTCGAATTATCAGGAGAAATAACGTGGTCAGTTGCGTTTCCGGCGAAGCAC
>JANMTN010000335.1:0-7097 GCA_031390685.1 Desulfobulbaceae bacterium | reverse complement strand
TTTCATCGTTTGCTAATACTCAAGGCTCACTAAAGGACTCAGAAAATACGGACTCAGAAAATACTCAATTATAGTACACAATACTTGAAAAATAAAACAATCCACCCTCATTATCAAGGTAAATCGTAAACTATAGCCCTTAAGCATCCAGCAATCAGCGGTTGCTTTTTTGTCCTCCCCTTCTTTCCTCTCTCACTCTGACCAGTCACACCAGCGGCCATCATGTCGCTCACACCCAAGCTCCTTTGCGGTAACGCCCTGCCATAACAACCACTTGTTCTTGAATAAAAATAGATATAAATAAACGGGACTTAATAACGACATTATTCAACTGACAATAACACACTTTTTAAACACGAATAACTTGAAACATTCAAAATGATTAAGTACAGTCTTACTGTATATTTATTTTTTGTCGCTATTCAAATCATTCAATGCTCCCTTATCGTCCAATATCACTGACTCGCAATCCGATCCTGAAAGGTGACAACAGTCAGATCGGTCTGAAGTCCGATATAATACTTGCTCTTCATTTCCTCAAAGGAGTTTATCCGTGACAAAGCTCTTCACTACCCGCCATTGTGCCAGCCATTTGCTCTGCCTGACCTCATTGATCGCCGTGTCACTCCCGGTCAGCAATGGTATTGCCGAAACTGTCGCCACCGAGGAATGGCAGATAGCCGCCGATAAAATCACCCGCTACGAAGACCCCAAATCCATTATTGCCGAAGGCAATGTGGTTCTCACCAAAAGAGAGCTGCTTCCACCAGAAGTATCAAAAAAACAGAAAAAAAACCAACAATGGGGAGAGCTTCTGGAAGAACCAATCTCTGCCCCGGAAGAAACAACCGGGCAAGCATTAAAAAAGGACACGCCTCCACGCTATGAAGACAAAGTAACCATCCAGGCCGACTGGATTGCTTATGACATAGATCGCGGCTCAGTCAAGGCCCGCGGTCATGTGAACATCAAGAGCGCTAACGATGAAATTTCAGCTGACGAAGGTGTCGTGGATCTCAACAAGGAAACCGGCACCTTTACCGATGCCACCATCCTGCGTAAATCCCTGGACCTGCATCTTGAAGGAAAAACCGTTGAAAAAACAGGACTCAACACCTATCACATCGAAAATGGCTGGGTCATTACCTGTAAGCTCAAGGATAACGAGACTCCGCCCTGGAGCTTTGCCAGCACCGACACCACAGTCACCGAGGGCGGGTATGCCGTCTTGAAAAATGCCACTTTCAGGATAAAAGATGTTCCGGTACTCTACACCCCCTGGATGATAGTACCCGCCAAGAATAAACGTCAGACCGGCCTCATGTTTCCCGAGATTTCCAGCTCTACACGCAATGGCTTTGGCTTTGACCTGCCTCTTTTTCTCAATGTCTCCGATTCCACTGACCTGACCTTGTTCCCTGAATACTATGTGAATCGGGGATTTATGCCGGGCGCGGAATTTCGTTATGTCCTGGGAGAAGCACAAAAAGGGACCTTCATGGGAAGCTTTCTCCAGGACAAACTCACGGATCCATCCGAAATCGACTATTATCAAGAGACTGGTTACACCCATACCAATGCCGACAGATACTGGTTCCGCGGCAAGGTCGACCATGACCTTCCCAGCGATCTGTACACCCGTATCGACCTGGATGTCGTCTCCGATCGTGACTACCTGACCGAATTTAACACCGGTTTTACTGGATACAATGAGACCAACAATCGTTTCCTCTCCATGTACGGTCGTAATTTCCAGGACAGGACAGCTGATCAGCGCGTCAACACCGCAAAGGTTCTCAAGGTCTGGGACTCCATGTCTCTGGAAACCAATTTCCGGGCCATTAATGATGTCCGCGCACACCCAAGAACAAATTATACACCGCTGTGGAAACTGCCGGGGCTGGATTTTACCGGGTCTCTCCCCGTAGCGGACACACCTCTTACCGTTGACTGGAACGCCGATTATGTAAATTATTGGCGTGAAAATGGTATTGGCGGCCAGCGCGTCGATCTGTTCCCCCGTCTCAGCGCCCCTATCCCTGTAGGCGCCTATCTTGAATCACGAGCTGAAGTCGGAGTGCGGAATACCTCCTACATAGTTCAGACCAACGGAGACGGAGTCTGGGACCAAGACGATACCCCCAATCGTTCACTCTTTAATTTACATGGTGAGGTTGGCACCACCCTGCTCCGGAGTTTTGAGTTGAATGAGGCTACGAGTTGGGACCATCGCCTCCGACCCTATGTCCAATATGACTATTTGCCGAAGACCAATCAAGACGACCTGCCTCTTTTTGATCAGGTTGACCGCATCAGAGAGAGCAATGCTATCACCTACGGAGTTAATAATTTTTTTGAACTCTTCAACGATACCAAAGGAAAATCCGCTCACGACTATGGCTATTTCAAGATCTGGGAAAGTTATGATTTCCGCCAGGAATACTCTGACCGCCCACTGACCCCTGTCAGCTTGAAGCTTGGCTGGACCCCGATCAATAACTTTGCCCTCTCATATCAAACAAATATCGGCATATATGGCGAAGGAGTGGTACTCTACAGCCTTGACAGTATTTACAGTAACAGTCGCGGCGACTTCATCGGGGTGGATTATCGTTATAATAAAGCAGAAGCAATCATAGGCTCCCCTTATAGCAGCATAGATAACTACGATAGCTTCGACACGACAAACCCTCTCTATCCTTTTTACTTTGGCCTCAGAGATGTCCATCAGATCAACGTTTTTGCAAGGGCCAAGATCATGGACACCATTTCCGCAGGCTATAAAATCGAGCATTCACTCTCTCAATCTCAGACCATAGAACAAACTATTTCCCTCATCTATCAACCTGCCTGCTGGTCTGTTGAACTGCGCTCTAATTATACCCCTGGAGACCAGGGCATCATGCTATTGTTCAACTTGGCAAATATTGGTAACCCCCTTGGTATCAATATTGCCGGAAAGTAACCGGCCATGCAATATGACATCTTTAATGGCGATGCCGACGGAATCTGTGCCCTGCATCAACTCCGCCTTGATACGCCATGCCCTGATGCCATCCTGATCACCGGCGTAAAACGGGATATCGCCCTGCTGTCAAAACTGCAGGGCGTAACACAAAGTTCGCTGAAGGTGCTGGACATTTCTCTTGACAGCAACCGTCCTTTTCTGCAAACACTCCTGGCCCAATCCAATCGAATACTCTACATTGATCATCATTTTGCAGGTGTGATCCCGAAGACAGCCGCCCTCACCGCCCATATCGACACAGCCCCTGACACCTGCACTTCTCTCATTGTTGATTCTCTGCTCCACGGACGTTTCCGCAAATGGGCTATTGTGGCGGCATTCGGCGATAATCTGCATGACTCTGCCCATAAAGCCGCGCAAACTCTTTCTCTCTCGGGAGCGGTCATGGAGCAACTCCGAGAACTTGGGGAACTCCTGAACTATAATAGCTATGGGGCAAATCTGACTGATCTCTACTTTCACCCGGCTGATCTTTACCGGGCGATCCTCCCCTGTGAAGACCCTCTGGACTTTATTGCCTCCTCTCCAACACTTCCCATACTGCGTGAAGGCTTCCAACAGGATATGGCCCTGGCGCTCAGTCAAAAAGCCATCAATCCAGGCAACACCAATCGGATTTTTCACTTTCCCGACGCGACATGGGCACGACGAGTCTCTGGTGTTTTTGCCAATCTGAAGACCCAGGAAAAAAGAGAAGCTGCCCACGCGCTGATCGTTGACAATGAGGACACCACCCTGCGCATCAGTGTCAGAGCCCCTCTGTCAGACAGAAAGAATGCGGATACCCTCTGCCGATCCTTTCCCACGGGAGGAGGACGGGCGGCAGCCGCAGGAATCAACTCGCTTCCCCCGGAAATGCTTGATGAGTTTATCTCCGCCTTTCACGCAACCTTTGCTGGATCTGGTGGCGGACAACCCATATTATTGAGCGACTCACAGAATTGAAACGGAAACACAGCCAATAAAAATTATGGCCGTCTGCATCTACCTGCTGCCGCTTCTGGCTTGTATCTCGCTGAAGATGGTAGTACACTCATGATCAGTTCTCATTAAAAAGGTCCGGAAGATCGACCCTTTCTCAACAAAAAAACGGAGTGGAATAATTTCACAAAAAAATTGACACTTCCATACGCTACAAGAGGTCCCGCTATCAATACTTTCTCTCGTTTCACCATATTTATATTTGCCATTTCCAGTATCGGTCTTAGCTCTTTTACCCCTGCGGCTATGGCTATGGCCGCTAATAATACCGAAAAAATAAAGGCGGCCGACCTGGTAACAGATGGCCAACCCATTAATCTGCAACAGGAAAAATACACAGCCCTGTTCAAGGAACTTCGCGAGCGCCATCATTTTACTCAGGCCGAACTGGACCGGTTATTTACCGGTATCAAGATTGACAAGAAAGTACTGGAACTCATGGATAAGCAATGGGAAGCCAAGCCTTATTATTCCTACTGGCCACTGTTTATCACCCCGGAGGTCATTGCAAGAGGGCGACAAGAACTGAAAACCAATCAGCAGATTCTGGACCGAATTGAAAAAGAACTGGGAGTTAATCGCGAAATAGTCATTGCCATCTGGGGCATCGAATCCCGCTTTGGTGAGCATAAAGGGAAATATGGGGTCTTCAAGACATTAAACACCCTCTTTGACGCCTATCCGCGACGCAGTGCCTTCTTTCGCAACCAGCTGGTCGATTTTCTCCTCCTCTGTCGTGAAAACCAGATTGACACCCTTGCTGTCACCGGTTCTTACGCCGGCGCCTTTGGCCAGACCCAATTCATCCCTTCCAGTTACCGAGAATATGCCGTCAGTTTTGACGGAGATGAAAAACGTGATGTCTTTACCTCCATCAACGATATCCTGGCCTCCATCGCCAACTACCTCCATCGCTACCATTGGGTTCTTGACGCTCCTCTCTATGTGGAGATCGGCAGCGAATTAAAAGGACAGGAGCTCCTTAACGCCAGCAGCAAAGGGACTAAAGGCAGGGTTGACTGGCAGCTCGTCAGTAAAATACAGGGAATAAAGTTGCCACCCCCGCCCGGGAACAAACAACTGTCCATCGTTGGTCTTGAAAAAGACCCCTTCACCGGTGGAGGATTTCGCTATGTGGCTGCCTATCCGAACTTCCAGGCCATTACCGCATGGAACAACTCAAGCAGATACGCCATGGCAGTCTGTGAACTGGCAGAGGCGCTAAAACAAAACCCTTGAGACCATGAGATTTTCATCACAAGCCACATCTCCTCCGCTTTTGACAACATGGGCTGTATTTATTCTTTGTCTTGGCCTGTGGTGGCCATTCCAGGGCCATACACAAGAATCATCCCTCCTTGTCCCTCAACAAAACCAACTTCCGTCCTTACAGGACGACATGGACGACAAGAGCCTGATCATAGCCGCGACACGCCACCTGGACTACCTGAAAACACTTCCCCCTGACACCATTACTCGACTGGGACAAGATTTCTGTTCCAAGGACTGTCTGCTTGAATCAATGGAAACCTTTCTTGATATCCTGAAGCAGAAGCCAGGTCCGGATGAATTCGCTCATGCCGTCCGGGAAAAATTTATTCTCTATCAGGCAAGCGGCCGGAACAAAGGGAAAAAAGGGGAAATGCTGATCACCGGTTATTACGAACCCCTGCTGGAAGGGAGCCTATCCAAAGATTCTCCGTTTATCCATCCTCTTTATACCGCCCCTGATTCGCTCATCACCTATCGGGATCCGGCAACGGGTAAAAAAACAACAGGCCGTGAAAATACAGAAGGGGAAAAGGTCCCCTTCTGGACCAGGGCCGAGATAGAAGAAGGAAACCTGCTGGCAGGCAATGAGCTGGTATACCTGAAAGACCCGGTGGACGCCTTTATTCTCCACGTCCAAGGTTCTGGAAAGGTTCGTCTCCGTGATGGCTCATTACAGGCCATTCAATTTGCGGCAACCAATGGCCGGGAATACAAAAGCATCGGCAAGCTTCTGGTGGATGAAAGCAAGATGTCCCGCGAAGAAGCCACCATGCCAACCATCCGTCACTATCTGCAGCAGAACCCAGATGAGCGGAAACGCATCCTGCACCACAACCCTCGCTTTGTCTTTTTTCAATGGAATAAAACAAAAGAGAGTCCTACTGGCAGTATAGGATTGCCGCTCACCGCCGGACGCTCCATCGCGGTGGACCCGGCAACCCTGCCCACCGGGGTTATGGCCTATCTGATCTCACAAAAACCAGTCCTTGACAAGGAAGGTCAACTCCTGAGATGGGAGACCATGCGGCGCTTTGTCCTGCCGCAGGATACGGGTGCCGCGATAAAGGGTGCAGGGCGGGCCGATTTGTTCTGGGGAAATGGACATTACGCTGAAACGGCTGCCGGCAACATGAAGGAACAAGGGCAGCTCTATTTTCTGGTAAAGAAAGATGCGAGAACAAACACCAAAGACACCACGTTGGCGGCACAGCTCACAAGTCTTCCATGAACGGGCCGAGGAATATGATAGCTGGTTTGATAACAGCCTGCTCTTTGCCATTGAAAAAGCCGCCATTCAGTCTCTGAATATCAACTTCTCCCCGCCAGCCCTTGAGGTTGGCGTCGGCTCCGGGCGTTTCGCCGAGGCCCTGCAGATCGCCTTGGGCATCGACCCGGCGATGGCCCCCCTCTTATTGGCAGAAAAAAGAGGTATCTGCACCTGTCAGGCCATAGCCGAGGAATTGCCCTTTGCCACGTCTTCGCTTGGCGCCATCTTTCTGCTCTTCACCCTCTGCTTTCTCGAATCCCCCGCCCGTTTTTTGCAGGAATGTGCTCGCGTTCTGCGACACGATGCGCCTCTGGTTGTCGGCCTTGTCCCGGCAGACAGTGCCTGGGGCCAGAATCTGCGCCGGAAAAAAGAGCACGGACACCCCTTTTATCAAGCGGCCCGGTTCTTTACCATCGCTCAGGTGCAACAACTCCTCACCAAGCATGGCTTTCATATCTGCAAAAGTGCCTCAACCCTCTATCAGACGCCGGAAAAACTGGTTGAATTTGAACAGGCCAAGATTGGACTGGATGAACAGGCAGGTTTTGT
>JANMTN010000205.1:0-3257 GCA_031390685.1 Desulfobulbaceae bacterium | reverse complement strand
GCATCGGCGAAGAGCCGGCTGAAGATCGAGGCGCTCGTGCTCGGCAGGGTCGGGCTCACCCGCGGCTGGATGATGGTATAGGAGCCGGCCATGATCCTGCCCGACCCATCGAAGCGGGGCAGGTTGAGGGGGTGCGCCAGGGTCTCCACCAGCCTGCGGGCCGTTGCGTGCGGCAACTGGGTGTCACTGTCGAGAGTGATAATGAAACGGATGTCCGCCAACTGATGCGGATCGCCCACGTAGACCAGGCGGGCGGCGCTTTCGGGCCGGGTACCATCGATCAGACAGTTCAGTTCCTCCAGCTTGCCCCGTTTGCGCTCCCAGCCGATGAATTGCTGCTCGCATTCGCTCCAGGTGCGTTCCCGATGGAAGAGAAAAAAAAGTTCGCCGCCATGGCGCAGGTTGAGAGCCTCAATACCCGCGCTCACGGTCTCGAGCAGCCCATTGTCATCTTCACGCGAAGGCGTTACCGAATCGGTGTAGTCCGAGAAGAGGCTGTAGAGCAGATTCGCTTCCTTATTGGCCAGATAGCGGATCTCCAGATTCTCCACTTCGACCCGGATCGTCTCCGCATCCACCAGCAACATCGGCACGACCACCAGGGTGCGGAATTCATCGGGGATTCCCGCGGCCTTGAAGTCCATCTTGGCCAGGGGGTGGGGCGGCAGAAGTCGGGTGATCAGGTAATTGGCCACCTCGATGGCCAGCTGGCTGACCGGAATCAGCAGGAGCAGGATCAGCCCGACGCGAATGGCGGGTGACAGCCCGGTCAGGCCGAAGCCGGGGATCAGTCCAAAGACAACAACCAGAAAAATGAACAGCACCGAAAAGCCGTTGATGAGGAAGAAATAAACGGCGGCGTGGTGGGCATTGACCCATTCCTGAACACGAAAACGAAGCGTTTCACGGCAGACGAGCTGCCGGGCCAACTCGGCGCGGCCCTCACCAATCAGCCAGGTGCCGACGTGACCGCGCCGTTCATCGCCTGTTAATTCACGCCCAGCCTGCGTCGCCAGCTTGATGACGCGTTCCGCAACCTGTTCCTCGGGCTGGGCCGCAGCGCGGGCGAGGTCTTCGATCGCCCGCCGGCAGCGGTCACGGGTTGAGAAATCCATTTTGGGATAGACCCCTGACGGATCGCGGCGCAACACCTGCTCCACCCGGCTGAGTTGTTCGAAGATTTTCCGCCAGTCCAACAGGGCCAACTGACGCAGGCTGGTGAAGGCATTGCCGCTGGCCAACTGTTCGCTGGCCTGCCGGTTCTGCTCACGCCGATTGAGGTCGGGCAGGGGGTTTTTCAGCGTACGCTCAAGCCAGTTTTTGACCGGCGCCAAGGCTGCGGCCTCGTCGTAGAGCAGACCTACCAGCTGCGTCGCAAAATACGGGCTGGGAAACGATTCCGAGTTAGCAAGTTCTTCCAGGATTGCGAAGAGTTGGTTGGAATCGCGGCGATTGGCGGCAATCAACCGGTTCGCCCAGAAGTCGGCCAACTGCCGCTCGCGCAGATTAGTCAGGGCGGTGACGGCCAGATTCTGGATGCTTTCGATCAGCGCGATGCGCAGCATCTGGGGGATCGCCCAGAGTTCGCCGGTCGTCAGCGTGCGCACGGATTGGTGGGCCGCGATAAAGGCCAGAATAGTCTCCCGGTCCAGGCGCAGATCCGTATGGGAAATGAGATTCTTGGCCAGACCGTAGATGCACGGCAAACCCCGGTAGGGATCAGAGGCCAGGGCGGGCAGCTGCCGGTAAAAACGCCGGGGAAGGTTGAGCAGGACATCGCGGGTGTTGCCCTCCAGGATGTACTCGTTATCCAGGATCCAATCGGCAGCCGGCGTCGCTTTCTGTTCCAGGAGGCTCGCCACGGCAAGGTCCGAACAGACCTGACGAACCCAGTGGCGTGACTGCTTGAGGCGCTTGAGCAGTTCGGTACTGCGCTGCGGTCTCAGTTCCACCTGCTGCTCCCGGGCATGGCGCTGCGCATGCTCAAGGAGCTGGACCGGGGAAAGTTTTACCTGGGGGGCCCGCGCCTCGTCCCGCCGCTCGCACTTGGGATACATAACGAACAGGGCCGAAGGGGTTTCGCCGCTTTCCCGCAGCAGAGCCACCGGACGCGGTAAAGATGCAACGGGTGTCTGGATAATCAGGACGGATTCCCCGGACACGAGCCAGCGGGCATGATCATGCACAACCCCGGACTCAACTCCATACCTGGAACGTCGCAGCAAGAGGAGGGCTGCCGAGGCGCCGATTGCGGCTGCTGCCAGAAACAACGTCAGCGTAAAAAGGTTGCCGCTGGGAAGCAAGCCCAACCACTGCAGGACGAGGGAAGCAACTCCGGCGAGCCCGCCGGACAGGACGACCGCCAGGGTCACGCCGGAAGCCCGGCGCCACAGAAAAGGATCCCTTATATACACATCACCGTTCGCGGCCTTGTGCACCAGAACGGCGCGGCGGACGTCTTGTCCCGCCAGTTCCCGAAAGACTTTGCGCGCTTCATCTTGTTGGGCGAAGTAAGCGATAAGAATGGCTGTGTCCATATTTTGCCCTTTACTTGACTGCATTTTCTGAACTTCCTGCCATCGTGAAGAATTTCAGATGCGGGAAAGGCCCAGAAAGGAACCGTGCAAACTGCTCCCAGGAAGGTAACAATGAGGTAGATGGCGATGACCGAAAACCAGGGAGGTCATGGCTAAGAGCTTAACCATGACCAGGCATTTTTCTCAAAACAATGATGGCGGCAGCCAGGAGAAGAAGGGCCATTGGTCTCCGCCAGTTTCTCATACCGCCCAGGCTCAAATTGAGCCCGTATTATCTCTATCGGCCCCCTGTCACGACGATTGCTCACCGGACTCCACGCAGCCTTCTGCTTCCTTTTTCCCCCGTCAGTCGAATTCCGACTCACAGCCAGACAGCTTTTTTGCCATTTTCTCTCCTTGACAGAGTTCAATAACAGGTAAAGAATAGCATAAAGAAAAGGATCTTGCAAAAGTCCATAATGGTCATTGAGAACGAAGTGAGGAATCTTTTGCCGTATTGATTCCTTTAAGATTTTGACAAAAGGCTCAAGAGATGAGGCAACATCTTTTCTGTAAATTCAACTTACCCTTTCCTCATATCGGGCCCTGTCATCCTTACTTTTTATCTCCCCTCTTCCTTGAATCATTTCTGGTCGCGGCCATTTGCTTTCCGCGCTGACCAGATCCATGCATCTGCCTTTCCAGCAGGCCGCGCTGTTCTTTTCGCTCTGACTGGTTACG
>JANMTN010000327.1:0-6623 GCA_031390685.1 Desulfobulbaceae bacterium | reverse complement strand
CTCCTTTTGCAACTCCCTGGGATCAAGGATTATCCCTGGCGGACATCCGTCTATCACAGCCCCTACGGCTGTGCCATGCGACTCTCCCCAGGTGGTCACCCGGAACAACTTACCAAAGGTATTTCCTGCCATTTTTTCCTCTCATCAAATGCTGACTGCTGCAACAATAAGCTCCAAGACCTCTGGCACGCTCAACTTGCCGGTATCGACAATGATATCGGCGGTCTCACGGTACAAAGGCTCCCTGAACGCAAGTATTTCCCGCACTTCTTCACACACTCCAATCCCTGACAGGGAAGGACGCAGGCCATCACTGGCGCTGTCCGCCTGTATCCGCTGACACAAGATATCAGGATCGGCAGTCAACCAGACCACAGGACCATGCTCCTTTAAAAACGGCCACAGATGCCGATGCAGGATAGCGCCGCCACCGGTGGCAATCACGCATCGCCTCTGCTCGCCAAGTCCCTGCAAGACCTCCTGCTCGCTACGACGGAACCCGTCCCAGCCCTCAGCCTCAACGATATCATTTACCGTGGCGCCTTTCTTGTCACAGATAAGGATGTCCGTATCCAGAAAGGAAAAACCGAGGCGATCGGCCAGTTGCCTGCCGACCGTTGTTTTTCCCACGGCTCGAAAACCGATAAGAAAAATTATCTCTTTCATCTTGTTTTTTTCTCTTTAATTTACAGTATAGTATGCGGTAACATAAAGTTGTGTCAAGCTAAGATACCGTTGAGGGTGCCTTGAGGATAACCGGTTCTCCACCCTCTTTTCACCACCACCCTTTGAGGAACCAGGCAAGGATAAACATAATGAAATTCAAGGATTATTATCAGGCCCTTGATCTGAAAAAAGATGCCTCCCAGGACGAGATCAAACGGGCCTACCGCAAGCTGGCCAGAAAGCTCCATCCCGATGTCAATAAAAACCATGATGCGGAAGAGAAGTTCAAGGAACTGGGCGAGGCCTACGAAGTCCTCCAGGACCCGGAAAAAAGGGCGGCCTATGATAAATTCGGCAGCAACTGGCAGGCAGGACAGGACTTTGAACCACCACCCAACTGGGATGCCGGTTTTGAATTCAGCGGTGGCGGCTTTACCCAGGCTGACCCCTCACAGTTCAGTGACTTTTTCGAATCACTCTTTGGCAAAAGCAGTGGTTCCTCCCATGCCAGATCTGGCTATCACCCCCATGCAGCCTTCCATGCCAGAGGCCAGGATGTCCATGCCAAGATCGTGATCAACCTGGAAGACAGTTATGTAGGCGCCCAGAAGACCATCACCCTCAGCCGACCCATTATCGATCAAAATGGTCATGTGGGCACATCCCCTCATACCATAACACTCTCCATTCCCAAAGGAATCATAGAAGGACAGCAGGTCAGACTTGAAGGCCAGGGTGGTCCTGGCGCCGGTCAGGCAGGTAATGGTGATCTCTTTCTGGAAATCGCCTTTGCGCCACACCGGATCTTCGCCATGAACAAACGCGACATCCTGCTCTCCCTGCCAGTCACCCCCTGGGAGGCAGCACTGGGCGCGACAGTTTCGGTGCCGACCCTGGGAGGGACAGTGGATCTGAAGATTCCACCCGGCTCCCAGACTGGAAAAAAGCTCCGCCTGAAAGGACGCGGACTCTCCTCCGCCTCTCAGAGTGGTCATCAATATGTCACCCTGGCCATTGTCACTCCGGAACCAGTGACTGACGCCCAGAAAAAAATCTACGAACAGATGGCCCAGCTCATGCCGACAAATCCACGCAGCGGTTTAGGAGTATAATCATGACCAACACCATACTGCCATGCACAGTGCTTGACGAAACAACCACTTATTCCCTGCACCAATGCTGTATCCTGTGCCGGGTCAATGCCCAAATGATCCACGAGATGATAGACGAAGGGATCATCTCCCCCATGGGTGACAACCCACGGAACTGGTGCTTTGGGGCCATTGAAATCAAACGGGTCCAGATCGCCCTGCGCCTGCAACAGGACCTGAGGGTCAATCTCCCCGGCGCCGCCATGGCCCTTGATCTCCTTGAAGAACTGGCGGAATTACAGGGCCTCATCTCCAATAAACGACCCTGAGCCGTTATTCTCAACTAACAGCGACAGGGTAATGTCGTGAACGCCCTCAAGATGAAAGAACCCCCTGCAGTGGAAGATCGACACCCGCCAAGCCAGAGAATGAATAAGGCTATTTTTTTAGATGAATCATATTGCGGCCTACTGCCACTGTTCCCAATACTGCAAGCATTGCCATACACATGCCGGTTATTCCTACATGGACAGCTATATAACTACAGATAATGAGAGGAAAGAGAAAGATACGAACGATCAAACGCAGGCCAGGTTGCGCCGCAATAAAATCAGCAACCTGCGGCGAATAGTGATAATAGAGGCTTACAAACATTCTGCCTGAATCATTATTCAGCAGATATTTATCCCTGAAAAGACGTAGAATTTGAACATGAGGATCGAGAAGAGAGCCATAAGCAGCCGTTGCGATAAAACAGGCATCCTTGGTCTCAAAACTTAATTGATTGCCGTAATAAACAATATTATCCGAAGTAACCCCATAGGCCCTGACATAATAGCGTGTTCCTGGGGTCAAGTCGCGGAGGATACTGGAGAAAAGGCCAATACCGGGGCCGTTGCTGGTGAATCCTTCTTCGCTTATTGGTGGCGTAGTTGCTGTGCTGGTAGCTGTATCCACCTTTGCTTCAGGAGATACCATTTTTGATGTACCCGGATCAAGCACGGCGCCAGAAACAGACACAGGGTCTGATTTCGGAAGTATTGTCGGATTACTATTACTGGTTGTCAATACCGGATACGGTGCAATGGAATAGACGACGCCCCTGCTGGCAAACGTCAGCCCGGTGACCTCTTTAATCTCCCCGCCGGTAAAACAACCAACCCTGGTGATTTCTGTAACAGGTGTTGTGATAATAAACAGGGCTCCTGGTTCTGAATTCCCTTTGCTCTCAACCAATTCTTTCCCCACATACCGAGCCAGAACAAAACTGCTGGTGCCACTCTCTTCACTGAACCCAACACTAATGATTTTATCATCCTGGGGGGCCAGTGCGTACGCGACGCCATCAAACTGGCTTACTCCGGTGGTCACAATGGAGAATTCTGACTGAGAATTTTGTGTCAAGGGGGATTGAAGAAGGATCAGATCACGCAAGCCATTCACTGTTGTATAGCCGGTAACAAAGAGAGTGGTCGAATTGGCAAACACACCGTAACCGACATCATCCTCGCCATTACCATCATAGCTGAGCATACCGGCACCCCCGCCAAAATCGCGGTTGGGTCTGCCCTCTTTGGTAAATTGCAACAGGGCAAGGTCCTGATTTTCTTCCGGGCCGACAGAACCCGTAACCAGAATAGCCCCATCTTCCTGTAACCACAAACCTCTGCCCGTAGTATCTTTTGTGCCCTCCGGGGTTTCAGCGACACCATCAACACCAAATCCGGCATCAAGCAAGCCGTCAGGGAGAAGGCGCACGAGAAGGACCTGTCGCTGCTCCTTTTCTTCATAGGAACCCGCCAGAACGATGCTCTTGTCTTTCTGGATTGCCATGGCGGCGATCTCAGCATTGCTCCCGACATCAACAAGCACCATTCCTGCCTTGCCAAAAGAATAGTCTAAAGATCCGTTGGGAAGAAAACGCACCAATGCTCCGACTTTACCGGTGGAATCCTCGACCGATCCTGATACCAGAATTGCGCCATCAGACTGAATGGCAACCGCAGCGGCAATATCATTGCCGCTGCCAACAGGCAAAGTGACAATCCCATTGACCCCGAAGTCAGCATCCAGATCACCATTTTCGGTAACACGCAAGAGAGCAAAATCACGATCCTTGCCATTAAAGGTGTAGCCGCATGTAACGATCTTGCCATCATCCTGAAGCGCGACACCAAGGGCCGCATCGTCATCACTGCCGACAACGGTCACAACCTGACCGTTAAAATGAAAGGAGGTATCGAGACTGCCATCCGGCATGTAACGCACTAAGGCAAAATCAAGATTTGAGCTGTTCGAGGAAGAGCCAGTAACAAGGATCTTGCCATCCGGCTGAACAACAATGGATTGCGCCTTATCCACATAATGACCCACTCGTGTTTCGACAAGACCATTCTTGCCAAATGAAGCGTCAAGGGTCAAGGCGGAAGCAAACGAGCAATGAAACAAAAAAGAAACGAAAAAAAGACAAGGCATACAAAATTTGACAATTTTATTATTCATCACAATCTCCTCTGATACTGAATTGACAGGACAGCAGCTCACTCATTGTAAACTAATAACATGGCCATCTGAATGGCCAGAACGACACAAGAAGACGTAACGAAATAGTAATAAAGAGACAAGTTCTTTCGTAACAGCTTCTAAAAAATAATACCCTCTTGTTTCTTGAGAAGCAAATAAATGTACCAATGGTTGCATAAATAAACATTGACAACCCTCCTTATGAATGATTAATTTTAGATAATTAATAATAGATATTCAAATTTTTTCTTGCAGGTGCACTCTTTACCATACTGTTATTTATGGAACTATTTTCTCCAATCCCAACCACGCCCTTAGGAGGTGCCCGTGATGAATAAAATGTTTCTCAGTATACTGCTCCTTTGCTCTATCTTCGCATCCTCCTGTGCCACCAAAGGTCAAACTGGCGCAGGCGCTGGCGCTATTGGCGGCGCCCTTATCGGACAAGCTATTGGCCATAACACCGAGGCCACTCTTATAGGCGCGGCGGTCGGCGGTGCGCTTGGTTACATGGTAGGCAACGAGATGGACAAATATGACCGGGAGCAGCTCAATCATGCCTATGAACGAGGGACCTCCGGGCAAACCACTTCCTGGCGCAATCCTGACAACGGCAACAGCTATGAAGTAAGGCCCCAGCCAGCCTACTCTGATCCTGCAACACGCAGACCATGCAGACAGGCAGAGATCATTGCCGTCATTGATGGCAAGACCGAAAGAACATATACTACAGCCTGCCGGGACGCCAATGGTCGCTGGCAGTTACAGAACCAATAATCGTCCCCGAAAGGCTTTAAAAAAGCATAAAAAAAGCAGACACCAACAGTGTCTGCTTTTTTTATGCTGAAGGCCCCACGTCACAGGAAAACATCACGACTGCTATCCCCCTGCTTCATGCAGCTCAATATCACCAATCACGTTGCCTCATCATGACCCTTGGCTCCAATCAAATTTGTTTTGGCCTGAACCAGCAACTGGACCAGCAATCACTCTCCAGCTTTCTGCAACTTGCAGGCAGGCAGGAATTTGCTGACCTTTTGAGCCAGCGTCTCTCCGAACAGGAGATCCATGCATTTGTCAACTTTTTCACGGGCCTTCTCAATCGTAATCTCAGCGAAGAGGAATATCATCGCCTGTTCCTCCAGGACGAACACTGCCACCCGCATCATCCACAAGGAAAAGCGTAAATCATGACTGATGCGACCCTGTATGACCTGCGCAGTTTTCTCAACCTGCTCAAGCAAGAAGGGGATCTGCTCGTTATCGATCAGGAGGTTGATCCGTACCTGGAGATTGCCGAGGTCCATCGCCGGGTTATTGCCAGACAGGGCCCAGCTTTACTCTTCACCAAGGTCAAAGGCAGTGTATTTCCCGTGGTGACCAATCTCTTTGGCACGGCAAAACGCCTTGAGCTTGCCTTCGGCCGCAGACCGCAGCAGTTTGTCCGTGACTTGGTGCAGTTTACCGAAACCATCATGCCTCTGAAGATGAAGAAGCTATGGGACAATCGGCATCTGTTCACGGAAGGATTAAAAATCGGCCTGAAAGAGACCCGCAAAGGCGTGATCCTGGAAAACTGCCAAAGCCCCGCTCGCTTGAGCAGTCTGCCCATGCTTACCTCCTGGAAGAGCGACGGCGGCCCCTTTGTTACCCTGCCCCTTGTTTATACCGAACACCCGGACGGCAGGGGCCATAACCTTGGCATGTATCGCATCCAGCGTCACGATGACACCACCACCGGCATCCACTGGCAGATCCATAAAGGGGGCGGCTACCACTACCATGAATCCGAGAAGTTAAATCAAGCCCTGCCCCTCACCCTGTACATCGGCGGGCCTCCGGCCCTCATGCTCGCAGCCATTGCCCCCCTGCCGGAAGATATCCCCGAGCTGATGTTCGCCTCCCTGCTCATGGGCAAAAAACTGGAAATGGTCGCTGACCCCAGAGGTGGGCATCGCCTGGTGGCCAACGCCGAATTTGCCATTAAAGGCGAAGTCCCGCCCCATATCAGACGCCCGGAAGGCCCCTTTGGCGATCATTATGGTTATAACTCCCTGCAGCATGACTACCCCGTCTTTCAGGTCAGCCACCTCTATCATCGCCACAAAGCTATTTATCCGGCGACCATCGTCGGACGCCCCAAGCAGGAGGATTTTTTCATAGGTGATTTCCTGCAGAAACTGCTCTCCCCGCTCTTCCCCTTGGTCATGAAAGGAGTAAAAGAGCTGAAGACCTTCGGTGAGACCGGATTTCACTGTCTGGCCGCAGCCCGGGTCCAAGACCGATATCCACGCGAGGCCTTTGCCTGCGGCCTGAGGGTCCTCGGCGAGGGTCAGCTCTCCC
>JANMTN010000326.1:0-36995 GCA_031390685.1 Desulfobulbaceae bacterium | reverse complement strand
CACTGCCTGTGTCCTGCTTCTTCAACAACACTATGAAGTCCACGGATTTTTCATGCGCCTGGCCGGCCCTGATCTCATCGAACAGGAACAGCGGGTGCGCGTCATTGCCGAGAAACTTGCAATCGATCTGCAGGTGATCGAACTCAGCCATGAATTTACTGCCACCATCCTCCATTATTTCACGACGACCTATCAACAAGGGCTGACCCCCAATCCCTGCATGATCTGCAACCATACCATAAAATTTGGCCTCTTTATGGATGCCATTCTGGCTCAAGGCATGGATGCCATGGCCACCGGCCATTATGCGCGGATTGAGAAAGAGGGGAGCATCTACCAGCTTTGCACGGGAAACGATACAGCCAAAGATCAATCCTATTTCCTGGCCCGGCTGGATCAGCGCCAATTGAGCCGGGTCCTTTTCCCTTTGGGCGAGAGCAAAAAAGAAGAAGTGTATCAGCTTGTTGAAGATAACGGGTTTATCGATTTCAGAGGGCAGGAGAGCCAGGATGTCTGCTTTCTGGGCCCGACCCCGGTGGGGCAGTTCCTGAGCGAACGCATCCCTCAGGCTGAACAGTCCGGCCGAATTGTCACCACGGAGGGGCTGGCACTCGGGGCACACCAGGGCCTCTTTCATTACACCATTGGTCAGCGCCGGGGATTGGGCATTGCCGACAGCAGCCCCTGGTATGTCACCGCGCTTGACCCAAAAACTAATACCGTCATTGTCGGCAAAGAGGAAGAGCTGTACCGCGACAGGCTGCTGATCCATCATCCTCACTGGCTGGCTGATCAGGCTCCAGATGCAGGACAGAAGTACCAGGTCAGAATCCGCTACCGGCATCAGGGCGCCGATGCCAGAATCAGCAAGATCGATGACCAGCGCTGGGAAATCCAGTTTGACAGCCCGCAACGGGCCGTCACCCCCGGCCAGTTTGCCGTAATCTACGCAAGTGACAGGGTGCTCGGCTGCGGCGAGATCGAATGATACGCTCATCAGCCATAAACTGAGCATCAACGAAAAATGAAAAAAATAGCAATAACCACGCTTGGCTGCAAGGTCAACCAGTATGAATCTGCAGCCTTCCAGACCGGTTTTGAGGCGGCGGGCTGTGTCATGGTCCAGGCCAAAGAGGCAGCGGATATTATCGTCATCAATACCTGCGCCGTGACGGCCAAGGCTGGAATCCAGTCCCGGCAGGCGGTGCGGCAACTCATGCGCAGACATCCCGAAGCCAAAATCGTTATCACCGGCTGCTACGTCCAGATGGCCGCCCAGGAACTGGTAAAGATGGTGAACAAGCCCGTCTGCATTGTGGGCAATGGCAATAAGGATCGTCTGGTGCAGGCTGCGCTCTGTGATACCCCTTGCGACTTGACCATGCTCATGGGCCGAATCTCCCAGAAAAAAGAGATCTGCCGGCTGCCTGTGCGCCATTTTGGCAATCGGACCCGTGCCTGCCTCCGCGTCCAGGATGGCTGTCACAATTTCTGCACCTACTGCATTGTCCCCTATACCCGCGGTCCCAGCCGCAGCCTGCCCCCGGAGGAAGTCCTCGATCAGGCCGCCATCTTTGCCTCGGAAGGGCACAAGGAGATGGTAGTTACCGGCATCCATGTGGGGCTGTATGGCAAAGATCTTCAGGAGGGCACTGATTGTGTGGAGCTGATGCGAAGGCTCTGTCTTGCCTATCCGGAGATCCGTTTTCGTCTGAGTTCCATCGAGCCCATGGAGATCAGCGCTGAGTTGCTTATCCTTATGGCCGGGCAGAAAAATTTCATGCCCCATCTCCATATCCCGCTGCAAAGCGGTGATGACACCATCCTCGCCCGCATGAACCGTGGTTACACCACCAAAGAATTCAGGGAAACCGTTGCCTTATGCCGAAAAAGGCTGCCGGATGCCGCCATCGGCATTGATGTGCTGGTCGGCTTTCCCGGGGAGACCGACCAGCACTTTGCCAATACCCACGCCCTGCTCCAGGAGCTTGACTGTACCTACCTCCATGTCTTCCCCTATTCCCAGCGACCGGGCACCCTCGCTGCCACCTTTGAGCAGCAGGTCTCGCAAGCGGTCAAGGAAGAACGGGTGGCGCAGCTGAGACAGCTGGATGCCGAAAAAAAGAGACTGTTTTATCAAAGGTATCTGGGCGCTACCCTGCCGGTGCTCGTTGAATACAAACGTGATCCCGATGGCAACCTCAAGGGCTTTACTGACAATTATATCCCGGTCAGTTTCCCTGGTCACCGTTCTCTCATGAACACCATCACCGCGGTCACCCTCACGACCGTTTCCATGACCCAGGTAAGTGGTTTGAACGCAGAGGACAACCATGCAGGGTGAGATAATAGCCATTGGCAATGAGTTGATCTCAGGCCGGATCGTCAACACCACCAGCGGATTTGCGGCCCAACACCTCTTTGCGGCAGGATACGAGGTCTATGCCATGCAGACCATCGGCGATTCCCCGGCCCTGATTGGCGAGGCCTTGAAACGTGCCATCAGCCGGGTTGATTTCGTTCTGGTCACGGGCGGATTGGGCTCTACTGACGACGATCTGACCACCGAGGCGGTAGCAGAGGCCCTTGATAGACCCACCGTCCCCAATCTGGAACTTCTCTCCCAGATCCGCAATCATCTTGATGCCATCTCCGTCTGCCCTATGAATCCCCTGGAGAAACTGGCCTGGTTGCCACAAGGGGCAGAGGCCCTGACCGTCCAGTCCAAGATGTCCGGCTACCAATTGATACACGACAATAAGCCGATCTTCTTCCTTCCCGGCGTGCCCTTTCAGATGCAGACCCTGCTCCTGGAACAGGTCCTTCCCCGGCTTGCCCTCTGGAATCATGACCGGCATCTTGTAACCTGTCAGCGGATATACAAGATCTTTGGCATGGCTGAGGCCGAGATCAACCAGCGGATCGTTGAACTGGCCCTGGACCAAAACATCCATATCGGCTACTACCCGGTTTTCCCGGAAGTGCATTTGAGCCTAACCGTGCGCACCCCCGCCGGGAATGCAGGCAATAATCCTGTTCCCCTCTTTGAGGCCGCATGCATGATGATAGAAAAGAGCCTGGGAGGTGCCATTTATGGCAGCGATGAAGAAAGCATGGCCTCGGTCATCGGGCACCTGCTCAATGGTGCGAACCTGCGCCTGGCGGTGGCAGAATCATGCACCGGAGGCATGATTGCTCAGCTGGTGACCAGCATCTCCGGCAGCTCCCGTTATTTTCTGGGGGGAGTCATTGCCTACGCCAACAGCATGAAAACTGCATATCTGGATGTGAGCGAACAGCTGCTGGCAGGCCATGGCGCTGTTAGCCGGGAGGTGGCAGAGGCAATGGCCATTGGGGTCCGGGGCCGAAGTCACGCCGATATCACCATTGCCGTGACCGGCATTGCCGGTCCTGATGGCGGGACGATAGAAAAACCGGTTGGCACCGTTTATATCAGCATGGCCACAAAAAAGAATATTCAGACCAAACTCTTTCATTTCGCAGGCAACAGGCAACAAATTCAGGAGATTGCTGCCAAAACAGCTCTTGACCTTGTCAGGAAATATCTGCTACAACAACGGTAACTAAAAAAAATCCATTTACTCTTATGTCCTTTGTCCACTTCTAATAAACAGACTCCAGGGAGAATCTTCATGGCGGCACCAGATATTGCAAAAAACAAAGCAGACAGCGTTGATAACGCCATCAGCCAGATTCAACGTCAATTTGGCAAGGGTTCTATCATGCGGCTTGGCACCCATGTGACCGAACCTATTCCGGTGATCCCCACCGGAGTTCTGAGTCTGGATATAGCCCTTGGGGTTGGTGGTTTTCCCAAAGGAAGAATCTCGGAGATCTATGGGCCTGAATCTTCCGGTAAAACGACCCTGGCCCTGCATGTTGTCGCCGAGGCCCAGAAGCGTGGGGGAAGCGCCGCCTTTATTGATGCGGAGCATGCGCTTGACACTGCTTATGCTGGCCGTCTGGGAGTGGATATTGACAACCTGCTGGTCTCCCAGCCGGATTTTGGGGAGCAGGCCCTGGAAATCGCCGAGATCCTGATCCGCTCCGGCGGTATTGATGTGATTGTCATTGATTCAGTGGCCGCCCTGGTACCCAAGGCCGAAATTGACGGGAATGTGGGTGATTCACATATGGGGCTGCAGGCGCGGCTCATGTCCCAGGCCATGCGCAAATTTACCGCGGTGATCAGTCGCAGCAACACTATTCTTATCTTTATCAATCAGATCAGGATGAAAATAGGAGTCATGTTCGGCAACCCGGAGACCACCACCGGTGGTAACGCGCTGAAATTCTATTCTACTCTGCGTCTTGATATCAGAAAAATTGCCACTATCAAAGAAGGGACGGATAACGTCATTGGCAATCGCACCAGAGTAAAAGTGGTGAAGAACAAGGTTGCCCCTCCCTTCAAGACCGCGGAATTTGATATTATCTATGGCGAAGGGATCTCCAAGACCGGAGATCTCCTCGACCTGGCAGTTGAAGAGGAAATTGTCAATAAAAGCGGTTCCTGGTACTCTTATCAGGATGAGCGGATTGGCCAGGGCCGGGAAAATGCCAAGAAATTCCTTGCCGATCACCCGGAGATGTTTGCCGATATCGACAAGAAAGTGCGAATGGGTTATGGCTTGCCCGCTGAAACTATCCAGAAACCAGAAGGACAGGAACAGCAATAATCCGCTCACGTTAGAGTTGTAGAATCGCGGCTGAAGCCAGTTGGCCAGCCGCTTCTACCTCGGAGAATAAATAGCTGTGCTCAATAGTTGCCAACTGGCTCCGGGGAGAGGGGAAGTTTATCCTATTCCCGGATTCTGGCAATGATTCTGGTGGTGGAGGTTTCTGTTGTGAATGGAATTCTCACCACTTTGCCGCCATTGGCCTTTACCTCTCTGGCGCCGACGATGGCGTCCTCTTGCCAGTCTGCTCCTTTCACCATGATCTGGGGCAGAAGAGCAGTGATCAGGTGGAGCGGGGTGTCATCGTTAAACAGGACAACGGCATCCACGCAGCCCAGCGCCGCCAAAACCCGCGCCCGACGGGACTCCTCATTGATCGGGCGATTCTCACCCTTGATTGAACGAACAGACCGATCACTGTTTACACCAACCACCAGAAAATCACCCTGCTTCCTGGCCTGCTGCAGATACTCCACATGCCCCGCATGCAGGATATCAAAACAGCCATTGGTGAAGACAATCCGCTGTCCCTGCTTTTTCCTCAGCCCCACAATACGAGTACACTCGGCAAGCGAGACGATCTTTTCCTGATCATCAAAAGGATACCAGGTCGGGGCCACGGTGTTAAAACGTTCTCGTACTTGCTGTTGTCTCTGGGGGTCAAGGGAGATCACAGCCAACTGCTCTTCTTCCCCTGCTTCCAGAAGAATTTCCCCACTCGGGTCAATGATCAGGGAATGGCCGCCTAGCTTAAGGTCATTGCTTATGCCGCACCCGTTGCCGGCAATAACAAAGGTCTGATTCTCTATGGCCCGCGCCTGGAGCAGGGTGCGCCACTGCTCAATCCGCGCCAAAGGCCATTGCGCAGAGACAACCAGAAGACTCGCGCCCTGCTGACATTGAACTTTGGCTGTTTCTGGAAAACGCAGGTCATAACAAACCAGTCCGCCCACGAGTCCCGATGCCGTCGTCACCGGTCGCGGTGAATCTCCAGGGGTTAGCCATTCATCTTCGCGCCAAAATGAAAAAAGGTGCTGTTTGCGTATCTTGCCTTGCAGTCCATTACTGCCACTGAAAAACAGGGTATTATAAAGCAGAACGTCCCGCTCATCGTCAACCCTTTCCACCAGGGTTCCCGCAAGGACAATATGATGCAGGGCTGCAAGCTCACTCAATTGCTCAAGAAGCCAAGGGGTTTTCCGGCTGAGTTCGCCCAGTTGTTTATAAACGAAGCCGGTTGCCCACAGTTCAGGCAAAACCAGGATCGTTCCGGGAGGTGGTGGAGTTCTCTGCAATGCGGCCCGCAGCCGGTCAAGGTTGACAGCTGGGGCGGCAGGAACGATTGCGGACTGGAAAAAACCTGCAGTCAGAAAAGAGGGGGATTCAGAAAGCAAAGGAGGGTCCTCAAGAATTACATGGGAGTAGTTATCCGGAGCAGGGTATTTTCGATAAGATCGGCCACGGAAAAGACCTGTACTTGTCCCTGCTGGTACAGTCGAACCTGACCGGTATCTGCTGCCAGTGGCAGCAATGTGTCTTGGTCAACAACGGCTCGCAGGTGATCAGGTAAGCAAGCTGAAAGCAAGACTCCGAGCGACCACACCGCCAGGCCACGCACGCCCCCGTCTTCTGATTGCAGATATGGGAGCAGATCGGCAACCACGCCACGCGAAAGCAGCATTGCCGTCCTCCGTTCTGCCAGTCGGCCAATCCCCCAAAGCAGGCCACATTGCAACGATGGCAGTTCCAGGAAATTTCCATCCTGATGTGCAAGAGGCCCATCGGGTCGCAGATAGGACAGAAGCATATGGAGATATTCGTCTGTCAAACGATCATGATGAAGCATGATCTCGGCCATCGCTTCAGGCGACCCCCAGCCAATTCCTCCAGATTCGTCATTGAGACTCCAGAGGAAACGCCGCATGACAATCCTGGCGGCCTCCATATCCTGATCAGCCAGACGTGGCACGACTTGACCAAAGACGCTAATGGCATGCCAGCGCACCATCTCTTCAGGACGAGACAAGGCGGAAAAAAGAGGACTTATCAGATCTTTTTCCGCATACTGTTCTATTTCACGAAAGATATGATCAAGATCTGCAGAGGCCAGAAGGGCAAGTACCTCCAGTTTGATTTTTCTGCTGCTCATTAAAACGTGTTATTGCTTGACCGGCATGACAAATACCCGCTTGGCAAGCTCGGTATCGAGGAGAAACAGGCCGCTGGTGTCCTTGCCGATGAGACGCAGGCGATCAACAATCTGCCCCGCTGTTGCCTCTTCCTCGACCTGCTCCGTGATAAACCAGTCCAGAAAGACCTTGGCGGCATGATCCCGGACATCAAGGGCCACATCAATGAGATTATTGATCAATCCGGTTACATGCTGCTCATGGGCCAGGATCTGTTCAAAGACAGCAAGGGGAGTCTCCCACTTTTCTTCCGGCTTGGCAATGGCCTCAAGCCTTGCCTTTCCTCCACGCGCGTGGATATAATCATACATCTTTATCCCATGAAACAGCTCCTCCTGAACCTGAGCACGCATCCAGGTGGCAAAACCGGACAGACTGATTGACTGAAAATAGGATTCCATGGCCAGATAGAGATAACTGGAGTACAGTTCAGCGTTAACATGCTCGTTAAAAGCTTTTTCCATTTCTTTTTTCATTGCGTGGTCTCCTTGAAAACTATGATAGTTTCTGGTTGTTCCTTCTTTTTACTTGAGGGCGATTTAACTTATTTATCAGAAAATAATACCAATTCAGGCAATGGCAACGACGCGGGAGCCAGAAAAAATGACAGACAAGGAATTAATGAGAGCGGTAATCCACCTGGCAAGAGAGAAAATGCTGGCTGGTGCAGGCGGTCCTTTTGGCGCGATCATTGCACTGGACGGTGTTGTTGTCGCTCAAGGCTGGAACCGGGTCACCTCCAGCAGCGACCCCACAGCCCATGCTGAAATAGTCTGTATCCGTAACGCCTGCGCTGCCCTGCAAACCTTTGATTTGACAGGTTATGAGCTCTTTGTCAACTGTGAGCCTTGCCCCATGTGTCTGGCGGCTGCTTATTGGGCCAGACTGAAGCGGATTGTGTACGGTGCGGATCACAACGACGCCGCCGCTATCGGTTTTGCTGATGCCTTTATTTATACAGAGCTGGCTCTGGACAAAGACAGCAGGAGCTTACAGATGCAACAACTCATGCCTCAGGAAGCCAGGGACGGACTCAGGCTCTGGTTGGATCTGGAGCAGAAAATTCTGTATTAAGGGGGTTGATGAGGAGCCAGATGCTGCGTGGTGCTTAGGAGCCGTGACAAAAGAACCATTCCATTTCTGACGCTCCTTACGCAGAGCACGTATGCTCCAGTGTCAGCTCGCGACAGGGATATCGCCCCGGCGGGAGAGCGACTGCCGGTCTTGCTATAAAAAATGCAGCAGTTATTTTATCCTGACGGCTTATTCCTCCTGATCATCCAGCCGTTTCATTCCTTCCATCAACATTCCCATGAAACCACCAACAACCTTATGCCGCATTTCCCTAGGAGACAGCCCTTGCACAAACTTGAAGCGGCCATTTTTGAGGGCAAGCACCGCATAGAACGCCTCCTGGGCATCCTTGCCATTAAAAATGGCATAGACCAGCTCGCCTTCATTAAACAGTAACCGCCCCTTGCTTTTGCCTGCCTCTATCTTCAAAGAACCAGTTTTCTGATTTGAGTTGATCATCTGTAATAACTCAATCGGGGGAATATCGGCAAGTTGTCCAACCATGCCGGAGGAAAACTCTTCCGCCCGCTGTTGATTGATCGTCGTAATCCTGTTGACCAGTAACTTATAGAAAAAGATCTGCAAGGCGGGAAATCGCACCTGCATATGGCGAAAGTTTTTCTTGCTCATGGTCGCAAGCTCCGTGGGCTCCGCAGCCATAATTGTTGTGGTCACGGTTTCACCGGAGAGCAGGCTCATTTCCCCAAAAACCGCACCCGCTCCCATTTCACCCAGAGTTACCCCCTCTTCATCCATGACCTCTACCCGTCCGGAAAGAACGATATAGAGATGATCACCCACATCACCTTTCTGCAGAATCGGGAAACCCCAGGGGCATTTCTCTATTTGCAGCAGAGATGCCAGATCAAGCAAGTCCTCATCGCTAAGTGGCTGGAAAATTTGAATTCCCCGCAACAGGCCGACAAACTGCGATATATTTTTTAACTTTTCTTGCCGTCCGGTTGCTGCCAGCAACTTCATATGGACTGTGCCAAATTCTTTTTCCTGCTTAAATTCAAAACCAATATGTCCACTACAGCCACTACATTCAAACCTCGACTTCTTTTTTGTTCCTTGAAGAAAATGCTCATAGGACTCTTCTTCAGAGACCACATTGGTAATATCTTGTGCCAGAATCAGGCAGGTTGACTTGCCCGCCGGTAGGCACATTATCCCTCCATCGACGTAGATATCCTCTCCCACACTATATAGTGGGCAACGTCGTTCTTCTGTAATGATAAAAATACCGTTGCGAAATTGCATCTTGCCTCCCGATAAAGAGAGAATGGTCAATTTGACCCAGGTTGAATCTGGCCATGTAAAATAACTGTTACACTTCGATAGCAAAAACAACAGCCGCTCTTTCGTCGGGGCCTCCCTGTCGCTCGCGACAGGGAGGCATCTCTGTCCTGCGTAGGGAGCTGTGACGAAATGGTCAGGAATGGAATGGTTCTTTCGTAACGGTTCCTAATCTGAGCGGCCAAACAACATATAAAGGACCAGTGCCAGGACAGCGAAGCCGCCAAAGACCACTGGCAGTACCTTGTCCAACTGCAGTATGCCATCCACGGTCAGAGTATGCATGTAGTCAGTGCCACCGACCCACCATACCGCAACAAAAATAAAGACTATGATCAGATCCCGAAATGCCTGCTTATACAAAAGATAAACAACCAGTGCGACAAAAGGAACCAGAAACCAGGGATTGGTAAACAGTCCCGCATAATCCACATCCATGATCTGTTGCTGGATGTGGGTGGATTCAAACCAGGCCAGAAAGCCGTTAAAGAAATCACTCATTTGATTTGCACCCCTTTTCCTGTTCGATGTCCCGGAGTCTCGCCAGCTCGCTTACCTGCAAATTCACCTGCGAGCGATTAAACACCTGGATGGCGCAATAGGAACCGCACATGGAGCACGCTGGGGTTTTGTCACTCCCGCCTTCATGACGAAAGCGGGCGGCCTTTTCAGGGTCCAGTGACAACTCTATCTGTCCCTTCCAGTCCAATTTATTCCGTCGCTCGGCCATCATCCGGTCACGTTCCATGGCCCCAGGCACTCCTTTCACCAGATCTGCGGCGTGGGCCGCAATCTTTGAGGCGATAACCCCTTCATGCACATCTTCGACATTTGGCAGCTTCAGATGCTCAGCCGGGGTCACATAACAAAGATAATCTGCGCCTGCTGCCGCCGCAATAGCCCCGCCGATAGCCCCGGTAATATGATCATATCCAGGCGCGATATCTGTCACCAGAGGCCCCAGAACATAAAAGGGTGCGCCTTTACACATCTTTTTCTGGAGCAGGACATTGGCGGTGATCTGATCCATGGGCATGTGGCCCGGTCCCTCAATGATCACCTGCACCCCGGCATCCCAAGCCCGTTCGGTCAATTCACCCAGGTTGATCAGTTCCTGGACCTGATTGCGGTCGGTGGCATCGGCCAGACAGCCAGGACGGATCCCATCACCAAGGCTCAAGGTAACCTCATGCTCCTTGAGGATGGCCAGGAGATCATCAAAATACTCAAACATGGGATTTTCCTTATTATGATGGCTCATCCACTCCAGGGTAAAGGAACCACCACGGCTGACAACTCCCATGACCCGTTTCTGCTTATGCAATCGCTTCTGGAGATCACGATTGATCCCGCAATGGATGGTCATAAAATCTACACCATCCATTGCCTGTTTTTCAATGACCTTGAACATCTGGTCAACGGTCACATCAACAATCTCTTTTTTATCCCGTTCCACCGCCTCGGCCACGGCCTGATAAATCGGCACGGTGCCAAGCGGCACTGGGCAGTTTGCCAGAATTCCCCGGCGTACCGCATCCAGATCGCCGCCCATGGAGAGATCCATGACCGTATCGGCGCCGGCCTTGACCGCCACCCGCAATTTTTCCAGCTCTTCCTCAAGACTGGCAATATCCCGGGAGGAACCGATATTGGCATTGACCTTGGTATAAGTATTTTTTCCTATTCCAATAATTTTTTCAAAATCATGATGCCGATTTTTGGTTATGGCAATGGTTCCCAGCGCTACACCCGCCATCAATTGTGCAACGGGAAGAGACTCATAGCGCGCGCAAGCTTCAAACAAAGGGGTGACAACACCATTACGCGCGTCCTCTCTAATACTCATAATTATTCTACTCCTTCCAACGGGAATAAATCAGAAAATCGGGGTGTCAAGCCGACAAGTCTTGCCAAGTCAGATATATCCAACATGGCGATCAATAAACAGTTCTTTTATTATATATACTGTCTTGGCATAGTTCTCAAGTATCTCATTGCCGATATGTTTTTTCCCGTTCTGGAAAATAATAAGCCGATACCTTTTTCAGATACCCAAATATCTTGAAACTGTGTATTCTATCATATATAAACCTGAACAGGCCTTGCCTGTCCTTTTTCTTTCATTTATTTATCTATTATCTATAATCATGAATTTCTCATCAATGCACACAAAACATGGTTCCTGCCCAAGAGCTGCTCATCTGATTCGCGCCAATCATGGCTTTACCCTCATTGAACTGCTGGTTGTCCTTATCATCATCGGCATTCTGGCTGGATATGTCGGGCCAAAGATCATGGGTCACCCGGAAGAGGCCAAACGCACCATGGCTGCTGTGCAAATCACCAGCCTGGAAACAGCCATTGAATCATATAAGCTCGACAACGGCGTTTATCCCTCCACCGAACAAGGGCTGCAAGCCCTGGTTGAGGCCCCAGCCACCGGCAGACTTCCGGCAAAATGGCGCACGGGTGGCTATATTGCCAAAGGAAAAGTTCCTAAAGACCCATGGGGCAACGACTACATCTATCTCAGCCCCGGAACTCACAGTGACTTTGATATTATCTCGTATGGTAGTGATGGCCAGGCCGGTGGAGAAGGGGATGACGTCGATATCACCAACTGGGCAACTGAATAACATGATGGTTGTACAATTGAGATGAATCGTTCAAATTGTGCAACTATCACGTCAATGTGTCCTCAAAATATGTCCGTGCCTGCATATACCCCTGTTCCGCAGGGCCGCTTTGCAAACCAACAGGGCTTTACCCTGCTGGAGCTGATTATCGTCTGCCTGCTGATTACTGTCAGCCTGGCATTCAGTGTCCCTAATCTCCGTCAGGCCCTGGTTATTGATCAGCTTGCCGCCAATTCCCGAAAGGTCATAGCCTTGATCAAAGAGGTCCGCAACCTGGCCGCGCAAAAGCAGCGACCCTACCTGATCTCTTTTGATCTTGACCGGAAAAAAATATGGTACCAAGAGGATGTGCCCGCATTAAAGGAAGAAAACAAGCAAGACAGTCCTTACCCCAGCATTCAGTTTCCCGAGTCTGTTCGCATCCAGGATCTCCAGATCGGAACGGCGGAAAAGAAAACGTCTGGAGAAGTCACCCTCTGGGTCAACAGACAGGGATATATGGAGCAGACCATCCTCCATCTGGCCGACGACCAGGACAATATCATCAGTCTTGTCCTTTCCCCTTTCTTCAGCACCATAAAGGCCTATGATACTTATATCAGTCTGGAGTAAAAATCATCTCTCTTGGGGGCCCGGGCTTGCGCACAAGCATTGTTTATCTTCTCTTGGCAATGGTGGATTCACCCTGCTTGAAGTCATGATTGCCATTTCCCTGCTCGCCATTTCTTTGACCACCCTGTTTGGTTCCCAGTCGCAAAGCGTCTCCCTGGGCTCGATCACCAAGTTCAACACCCAGGCACCACTCCTGGCTCAACTGAAACTGGCAGAATTTACCAGAACCACCGAAAGACCAACCTCCGATAGTGGTGATTTTGGCGATGAATTTCCAGGGTATCAATGGAAAATGGAGACAGAAGATGCCAATCTGGAGTCATCAGAAATACTGAGCAAACTGGAAGACACGCTCCAACGGCTTTCCCTGACCGTTTCTTGGGGCGACAATCGTTATGTATATGAGATTCAAAGCTATCTACTCAAAAATACGGCGCGTTAGGATTTGCTACGAAAGAGCCATTACATTTTTATTCATTTCGTTACGGCTTCTTATGCCGGTTTTATTACCCAGATGAAAAGATCGCACCGAAGCAGCGGATTCACCCTTCTTGAAATCCTGATGGCGATTTCTATTTTTGCTATTGTCATTTCTCTGTCATATGGCTCATATCGGGCCACCTTTCGCATTATTGACAGTACCGAATCACAGACGGAGATATACAATAAGGGCCGCATTGCCATAGATCGGTTAAGCAGCGATCTTGGCTCCCTGTATCTGGGGACAAGCGGTTTTCTCCAAGGAAAACCACAAAATCTTGGTAACAGAGAGGCAGATACAATACGGTTCACATCCACCGCCCATCTTGTCTTGAACAGGCAGGAACAAGCAGCCGGATACGCGACCATAAGTTATACCGTAGAAGAAGATCCCGAGACCAAGGGCTTGCGTCTCTTTCGTCGGGACGTGGCCTTTCGCCCCGTAGAGAGCGAAGAACCAGATACAAATAAAGGATTGCTCCTCTGCGATGGCTTGCAGGAAGTCAAATTTATCTATCACAGGAACAAACTGGAACAGCAGGACAACTGGGACAGCAAAGAGATCGAGAAGGCCGATACCAAGGCGCGCAAGCTGCCGGAATGGATTGAGATCAACCTTCTCTTTATTGATCCGGTCACCGCCGACAAAACCATCTTGTTTACAACGGCAGTTACTTTTCCTGGCATCGATCCAATCGGAGAAACACCATAAGATGCCTTCCTTTTCTCTCTTCTCTGCGTTATCTCCCTTAAAAAACAAGCGAGGCATGGCCCTGCTGATTGCCTTGACTGTTATCAGTCTGATTGTTACCCTTACTATCCAATTCAATAAAAATATGCGCCAGAATCTTCTGGCCTCGGGAATCCAGAGCAACAGGGGTAAACTGGAGGTCATGGCCAACTCCGGAGTCAATCTGGCCATGGCCGTCCTGCTCAAAGACGCAAAAGACAATGAGCACGATTCGCTCCAGGATTCATGGGCACTTTTGGCCGACGAAGATCTGTCCCAACTTTTTGACGCTGGTTTGCTGACTATCAAAGTCAGCGACAACAGTGGAAAATTCCAGATCAACAGTCTTGTCCACAGTAAAAACCAGCAACCGGAAGGTAAAAGTCCAGAACAGGTGATTGCGCAGGAACAGGGTGCCCGCAATATCCTGTGGCGATTACTCCGCCAGGAACCTTTTAATCTGGAAGACAGTGCTGCCCGAACCATTATTGATTCGCTCATCGACTGGATTGATACCGACGATGGCGACGGGGAAGAGGAATTTGGCGCTGAGTCCAGTTACTATCTGGCCCTGGATACGCCCTACGCCTGCAAAAATGGACTGGTTGAATTCATTGAGGAGCTCCTTCTGGTGAAAGGATTCACCCCCGAACTGCTCTTTGGCACGGAAAAACATCCGGGTCTGGCCGTGTTGCTGACCACCCAGGGTAATAATGGACAGATAAACATCAATACCGCCGATCTTCTTCTGCTCCAGGCATTGCATGAAGATATGACCAAGGAAATGGCTGAAGACATGCAGATGTTCAGAGCAGATAAAAATAATAGAGACAAACTGGCCTCAACAACATGGGTTGCTGAGGTCCTTCCTTTCTTTACCGGACAAAATGCGTTAAAGGACATAACAGTAACAAGTCATTCATTTACCATTTTTTCGCTTGCCCAACTGGATTCCACGGAACAAAATATCGTGGCCACCGTGCAGCGGGAGAATCAGAAGACAACTCTCTTGAGCTGGAAGATTGAATAACCAATGAGTAGTAAATTTCTTGCCATTGACATCAAACACGACTTGCTCACCGCAATCGTCTTCACTGTTGACGCCAGAGCAATGCATGTCATCGACCATACGATGGTGACAGTTGCCGCCCGTCCCCTTGAAGAGGCATTGATGGAACTGAGCCAAAAGATTGATTGTCAAGAGACATCCTGTCATATTGCCCTTGAGGCGGAGACTTTTTTTTATCGCAATCTCTTGCTGCCGTTTACCGACACGAAAACCATCAACAAGATCCTGCCCTTTGAGCTGGAAGAAAATACTCCGGTAAAAATAGATCGACTTCTCATTGACGCAATGATTGCAAGGGAAGGGAAAGAAAAAAGTCAGGTTATTGCCGCCATGATTGATCGGGATCTTCTGGCAACGCGACTTGCAGCCTTGCAGGCGCTGGGAATTGATCCGGAAACGGTGACTATCTCCGGCGTCCCGACTGCCCTGCGCCTGACTCATGCCCCTGATATTCCTGCAGATTTTCTACTCCTTACTCTTGATCTGCAACGGGCAACATGTATCCTTGTCCGTTCGGGTCATATCTGCCTGATCCGTCCGCTTGTATTTGACCCAGGTCTTCAGGCTGGCTTCCATGTCGATTTGGACAGCAGGAGTGTCATGGTTTTTCGACCAGAAAATATTGAGAACACCTTCCAGCTATTGTGCGTCGTCATTCAACAGACCCTGCAGTCAGCATTCCACGCCCGTGAGCTTGCTGTTTATCTGAGCGGGCCTGTTGGTACCTTGCCAGGGACAGCAGACCGCATCCAAGCCGGACTGGGGGGTATCTGTCAGAGCTGCTCCCTGGTAAGTGACGTCCCGACGGCCATGGACGGCCTGGTGCCGGCATTCATGCCAACTCAAGACGAAAAATGGTTGTCTGGCATTATGGAAGATTCGGTGAATCTGGGCTGGCAGATTACAAAAAACTGGAAGGGCTTCAACTTTCGTAAAGAGGCCTTTGCCACCAGAAAGTCATTCATCGCCAGCAGAACACTGGCATTTGCAATTGTTCTGCCTCTAATATCAGTTGTTCTGCTGTCAATCCTCTACCTCTGGGTTGATTATACCAGGCTTCTCAAAAAACAGAACGAACTCAACGCCCAGATCCATGCGGTATTTACGGAAACCTTGCCGGAAATAACCCGAATTGTCGATCCCCTCCAGCAGCTTCAGGTCAAGATTCGTGAGACCAGGCCGGCCACCATGGACAAGGATGGCACCTTGCCAACAATGACCATCCTCGAGATCCTTGCCGAAATATCGGCAAACATCCCTGAAACGCTGGATGTCCGTCTGGAACGTTTTGTCGTGGATGACAATGGGTTGCGTCTTAAGGGCAACACTGATACATTCAACACCGTGGACGCAATCAAGAAAGGGCTGGCGCAATCTCCCGCTTTCAGCAATATTGAAATCAGCGCGGCCAATCTTGATGCCAAAAGTTCAAAGATCCGGTTTGAGCTGAAACTGACCATGAAAGGCGTATAACCCATGACAGTCCTGATCTTTCGCGATGCCGTCCAGAAGGCTCTGGGTAAGACCGGCTTTAATAAACTGGAAAAACGTGAACAGCGCGTTGTTGTGGCCGGAGCTATCATTCTCGTTTGTTTTGCCTTGTTTTACTTGACCGTCTCTCCCCTGCTCCAGGCTCGGCAGCAGACCCAGAAGGCATTGGTCCAAAAAAAAGAGGATATCAAGAAGATTCGTCAACTCCAGGAAGAGTACCGTCAACTCCAGAACCAGGCGGTGAATATCCAGAACAGGCTGCAAAAAAGGAGCCCCTCTTTCACCCTCTTTTCTTTCATTGAAGAGCGCGCCACTAAGGCCAAAGTCAAGCAACAGATCAACTCCATGACTCCTTCAACCTCCGAGGGTGAAGGCCCGCTGCAGGAGTCCCGGGTTGATCTCAAACTTGAGAAGATATCTCTGCAGCAATTGGTGGATTTTTTACAGCAGATTGAATCAACAGAAGATGTCGTTGCAATCAAACGGATCTCGATCCAGGAAAACAGTAAAGAAGAAGGCTTGTTGGATGTGGTGATGCAGATTATAACATTTACAAAAAAATCCTGATGATGACCTTTTTCCAAAATACCTTCTGGCGCTGGTGGCTCTATGGCATTTATGCCCTGTTGCTGGTCGCGGCTTTGCTCTATCTCCGGTTTCCGGCGCAAAAATTCAAGATCTTCTGCACTCAGGTTATCAGCCAACACCTCTCTGGTTATGAGAGCTCAATCGAGTCGTTGAGGTATCAGTTTCCATTCACCCTGGTGGCCGGTAACCTGCGCCTGCAAGCCAATAATCAGGCAGCAAAGGAAGTCATCGACATCCAAAAAGTTACTCTTACCCCCAGTCTCCGTGGTCGAGGAAAGACCTTTTCCGTCGCCGTCACTGCTTATGGAGGAACTCACCAGGCTATCCTGGCACTTGATCGTGGCCGCAACACCTTTATTCTGTCAAAAATAGAGATCAATGGACTGGACCTGGCCAAACTGTCCGGGCTACAGGCTCAGACCGGACGCGCCATAACCGGTCTGCTCGCGGCCCATGGCAGCTATTCAGGGCAAAGTGGCCAGGACATATCGAAGGGAACAGGGCAGGGCGCTGCCTTCATCAAAAACGGAACATTCGAATTACTCTATCCTATTTTTTCTCTGAAAAACATTGATGTCGAGAATGGTGAGGTGCTCATCAAGCTGCAAGAGCAGAAGATGCTGCTGACCAAGGGGAAATTCAGCGGCAAAGAGCTGGAGGGAACCTTTTCCGGTCATATTAATTCTCCGGGCGTAAGCCTTGCTGCCATGCAACTTGACTTGACAGGCGCCCTGGCCCCTCTGCCTGCCCTGATCAAAAAGGGCGGACAGGCCCAGCCATTATTGCAACAGTTACAAAAGAATCATGCGACCCTTCCCTTTCAACTGCAAGGGACGGTCGGTACACCTGTCTTTCGGTTTGATTCTTGACATGGCTGAGATAATGATGAATCATTTCAAAAAAGTAATCCCTTTTATCATTATCACCATACTGGCGATAGGTGGGGTTGAAATATTCTACATGATTCCTTTTACCCGGTTCATGCAAACAAGCAGGGAATCAAAGGCTCAAGATGCAGGAACAAAAATTGCCGCCCCGGTCAAAAGCGAGCAGAAGAAACGTCCAGACCCCCAGATAATTCTCAAGCGGAATCTCTTTGGCACTCCTCCGAAAGGAGCCAATGTTCAGAAAACAGAGCAACCTGCCCCTGACAAGCTTGCAGCTACGGCACTTGAGCTGAGCCTGGTAGGCACCATTACCGGGCTGCCCAATAACCGCCGCGCCATTATTCTTGACAAAAAAAAGAAGGTACAGAGTATCTATTACCAAGGTGATACGGTACAAGGCGCTCTTATCAAAGAGATTCAGCGCGGCAAAATTATCCTCAATGTAAACGGTAAAGATGAGATTCTTGTTCCGGAAACTCCGAAGACAAATCCCAGTGGTGTGACAAGCCCTAATCTCTCCTCGCCGATGCCACCGGAGATGGGACAGGGGTCTTTCCCTGAGATACCTGCAGAAGATGTGGTAGAACCTGAACCCATAATAACCACAGAGGTTGCAGAACCTGCACCCATAATAACCACAGAGGTTCCAGAACCAGCAGAACCCATAAAAACCACGGAAGTTCCAGAACCGGCACAACCGTTACTCAATAACACAGTAGAGCCCAATGCAACAGAGGTCGATAAAACCCAGCCTCAACGTCGCAACCAGAAATTTTTTCCACCCAAGAACTATCCACCCAACACCAATAATAATCAGGAAAAGCCATGAGTTTGATTCATCTTTCACAAATTTTTTGCCGCCGCAAGGCACTTTGTCTGCCACTTGTTGTCATCCTCCTGCTGCAATTTATTCCCTCGCTCTCTGCCGCTCAGGAGGCGACAACTGAACAATCACCGACTAAAATATCACAGGATACACAGTCCGAGCGATTCATCACCATTGATTTTGACAATGTTGATATCCACCTGTTCATAAAATATATCAGTGAGTTGACTGGGAAAAATTTTGTGGTCGATAAGGCGGTGCAAGGGAATGTCACCATTATCTCTCCCACCAAGATATCGGAGGATGAGGCCTACCAGCTCTTTGAATCAGTCCTGGAGGTAAATGGGTTTACAACTGTGGAGGCCGGCGCCATCACCAAAATAATGCCGGCGGCGCGCGCGCTTTCCCAGAACATCAATACCCTCAGCCATGGCGAGTCTTCTCGGCCCGAAGACAAGATCGTCACGCAGATCATCCCCCTGCACTACACGACCCCTGAAGAGATGAAAAAGGTGCTGCTCCCCCTTGTTTCCAAGACATCGGTGGTTATTGCCCACACCCAGTCGGGGATGCTGATTGTCACCGAAACCCTTTCCAACATCCAGAAACTGCTGACCATTATTGAGTCCATTGATGTTCCGCTTACCGATGAAGAGATTGCGGTGATCCCGCTCAGCCACGCCTCCGCCACTGTAACCGCCACTGCCATCAATGCCATTTTTCAGCAAACCCAGGGGGCCAAAGAAGGGAAGGCTCTTTCTTCTATGAAAGTCGTGGGCTATGAACCAATCAACAGTCTTATTCTGGTGGCCTCGCCTGTAAATGTTACTCGGGTCAAGCGGTTGATAGCCATGCTGGACACCGAAATGAAGCAGAATGAGGGAAATATCCACGTGGTCTATCTGCAGCATGCAACGGCCAAGGAGCTGGCGACGGTTCTGACCGCCCTGCCTGGTCAACAGTCAAGTGATCCGGCAAAAAAAGGTGAGGCCCCGGCTATCTCCAAAGATGTCAAGATCATGCCCGATACCGAAACCAACTCCCTGATCATCACCGCCTCCCGTACTGAATTCCAAGAGCTGGAGAATGTCATCAAGAAACTCGATATCCCCAGACGAATGGTCTATCTGGAGGCGCTGATCATGGAGGTGGATGCTGACTCATCCTTCAATGTCGGGGTCAACTGGATGGCGGGCGGTGATTTTCACGATGGGACAGGACAGGTGATCAGCGGATTTACTGACAGCAATGAATTTAAAATCCCGAACAGCATCGGCATTATTCCTGCTGTCGATGCGACTGCTACCACAGCGGCTACTGCTGCTGCTGCAGTCATTGCGGGCCCGGGATTTTCCCTGGGTGTCTTAAAACAGGGAATCGAGATCGGCGGTGTCACCTTCCCGAACATCGGCGCCATCTTAAAAGCGTTTAAGGGAGACGCCCATGTCAATGTCATTGCTACCCCTCAGATCCTGACCACCGACAATAAGAAGGCAGAGATCAGCATCGGCGAGAATACCCCCTATCTCACCAGAACACAGGCGGCAATAGACAACAAAGGAGGCACGGACACGGGCTCCATCGGTTATCAGAACTATGAATACAAAGATATTGCCACCAAACTGACCATCACTCCGCAGATCAATCAGGCCGATATCCTGCGCCTGGAAATAGCAACCGAGGTCAGTAAGCTTAAGGATAATTCCCAGGTTGATAAGCCCACAACCTTCAAGCGGACCGCCACCACCACCGTCCTGGTCAGAGACAACAATACCATTGTTATTGGCGGCATTATTGGCCAGGACGACACAGAGAGTGAGGCCAAGGTTCCGCTCCTGGGCGATATCCCGGTGCTTGGCTGGCTCTTTAAGACCAAAAAGTCCCTCCGTAAGAAGACCAATATGTTCATCTTTATCACCCCCAGGATCATTAAAAATCCGGGCGATATGGCCGGGGTCACCGCCATCAAAACCGACATCATCGAAAAGGATCTCCCGGAAGCAAGGCAACTCCTGGTAAACCCGACTGATACGAACCACGTTATGTCCCTGATTGACCAGGGATTTGAACAGATGCAGAAAGGTAACTATGCAGAAGCCAAAGAACTTTTCAATAAGGCCCTGACCATTGACTCGCACAACCCTTACGCCCAATTCAACCTTGGCGTCATCAGTGAGCGGGAAGGCAATCCCCAGCAGGCGATCAAGCTGTACCAGATGATTCTCGATAATGCCAGCGCTCAGGCAGCCGCCAATACCTCAAACCCCAACAAGGTGGACAGCGCTCTGCTCCAGGCCTGTAAGGAAAATATTGAGCGATTGCAGAAGACGCAAAAACCTGCCAGGGAACCCAATAATCCATGAACCAGTTACAAAATATCCTGACTGAACGTTTTCACCTGCCCCCTGAGGCCTGGGAGCAGGCGATGGAGAATAGGGAGGAAAAAGGCGGTCAACTGGTCCGAACCCTGATTAGACAGCACAACCTTGATGAGATAGATTTCCTGGAAACCCTGGGGTCCCAGCTCAACATGGAGGTTACGCGCACGCTGCCATCCGAGATTCAGACTGATTTTACCGCCAGTATTGCTATCGCCTTTTTGAAAAAAAATGCCATGGTCCCGGTGGCAATACTTGATGATGCCTATATTGCCATCAATGATCCTTTCAGTTTTCAGGCCCTTGACGATTTGCGCTCTATCCTGGGCTGGAACGGTGTCAGGCCCGTTCTTTGTCCGCTGGCGGCCATTACCACCGCCATCAATACTGCCTATGATATGACCCAGGATTCAGCGGCAGAGGTCATGCAGGACATTGACGATGAAGATCCGGAGGCCCTTTTTTCCGAGATTGAAGAAACCGGTGATCTGCTTGATGATACCAGCGACGCCCCGGTCATCCGCCTGGTAAATCTCATGTTTTCGCAGGCCGTGCGCGACAATGCCTCTGATATCCACATCGAGCCCTACCAGAACAGCCTGAAGATCCGCCAGCGACTCGATGGCATCCTCTATGATATGCTCAGTCCGCCCAAACATGTCCAGTCGGCGCTGATCTCCCGGATCAAGATCATGGCCAATCTGAACATCGCCGAAAAACGTCTGCCGCAGGATGGGCGTATTGAGTTGAAGGTCGGCAATAAAGATGTTGATATCCGGGTCTCCACCCTGCCAACCTCCTTTGGCGAACGGGTCGTGCTGCGCCTGCTCGACAAATCCTCTATCTTGATTACCCTGACCGAACTTGGCATGCCGGATGATCGGTTCATCCCTTTTTCAGAACAGATCAAGGCGGCAAACGGCATCGTTCTCGTCACCGGCCCCACCGGCAGCGGCAAGACCACAACCCTCTATGCGGCCCTGACCTCAATCAATCACACCGACATTAATATCATTACCATTGAAGATCCGGTTGAATACCGGATCAGCGGTATAGGCCAGGTCCAGGTCAATCCGAAGATCAACCTCACCTTTGCCTCCGGCCTCCGTTCTATTGTCAGGCAGGATCCCGATGTTATTCTGATAGGCGAGATCCGTGATACCGAAACAGCCGAGATTGCCATCCAGTCCGCCCTGACCGGTCATCTGGTCTTTTCCACCCTGCACACCAACGATGCCGCCAGCGCCATAACCAGACTCGTTGACATGGGTGTCGAGCCCTTTCTTCTCTCGTCGTCCATTAATGCCATCCTCGCCCAGCGCCTGGTCCGCATCATCTGTCCCCACTGTAAAGAGGCCTATACCCCAGATAAGGAAGCGTTGCTCAAACTGGGGATCACGCCTGATGATTCCAACCAGCAGGTGTACAGAGGCAGGGGGTGCGCCAAGTGTCACCATACCGGTTATAAAGGACGGTGCGGTATCTTTGAACTCTTGCTCATGGATCGGGAGATGAAACACCTGATCCTCCAGACCGCAAACGCCAATGATATCAAGGAGTTGGCCATAAAAAATGGGATGATTACCCTGCGCCATGACGGCGCCATGAAGGTCTTTCAGGGCATCACCACCATTGAAGAGGTGTACCGGGTGTCAAAGGAGTAATAATATACTCAGGACACGGTTTTTAACCAGGAGAGAAAGGGGCGCTTGTTTCATAAAAAATCCATACAGGATTCAGATAATACCAAGCATTCTCAGCGCCAGCACGACAAGTGTAAGCAAGCCAAGAAGCAAGAGGGCGCCAATCGTGCCCCGCAACTTCCCGTCACCAATTTTTGGTGATCTTTCTTGGGTCTCCGCGGCGGCGGTGCGAAGCTCGCAAATTGCACAGTAGAGTTTTCCCTCGATTTCCTGCAAGAATTCCGGATGGTAAGATTCACCACAAACCGCGCAGTTACGGGTAGGCATGGCCGTTGATTCCAGATCTTCAGCTTTTGCCTCCTTCTCCTTAATATCTTTTGGCATGGTGTCGTCTGCAAGGGGTGGTATCCTGTCAAGCTCAGGCTCGGGAACAATTTCTGGCGCGGATTCCGCCTCTGGTAACAGCTCGACCATAATCGTGGGTTCAGGCTCGAGCTCGGGAGTAGCAACAAGTACCAACTCTGGCTCGGACTCAGGTTCAATCCTCAACTCCAGTTCGGGTCCGGGGGCAGCAACAATCACCAGTTCGGGTTCCGGCTCAATCTCAGGTTCGGAAACAAGTTTAATTTTTGATACCGGTTGTGGCTCTGGGGCAATCGCGACCTCTCTTTCTGGCTCTGGCACTACCTCAGCCACAGATGCAAGCATCGGTTCTGGTTCAGGCACAGGGAAGGGCAGCTCCTCTTTTGCAAGAAACTCGATGCCGTCGGCCTCCGCCGTCAATGCACTTTTCAGATCATCCGTGTCATCAACAGGCATAACACCCCTGGTTGATGGTCCAGTTAACAGCTCCTGCGTCAAAAGAAAAACCTTTTTACATTGCGGACACCTGAGTTTCATGTCAACCAAAGAGTCCCCAGCTGAACCAATGACTTCACAGTGCGGACAGGCAATTTTCTGTTCCGTGACCTTAAAAACCTTATCACATTGCGGGCACCGGACCTTTTCTCCAGGCATGGAATCATGTGCGGAACCAACTATTCCGCAATGGGGACAAGTCATCTTCATGTAAACCTCCAACTTAAGTATTGTTTGCTCCATCATGTACGCAAAAAAAAAGGAACCCTTTTAACTTGTAGTATAAAAAACAAAGCAAATCAAACAGGATTTTTCTCCTGATACAAATTCAGATTTCCATCCTTCAATCTACCTGTTAATCTGTTCATAAATGTGCCAAATTTATAATTAGGTTGATTTCCAAGACCTGCCACGAAGAAAATAATTTAAATAAAAAGGTGTTATCAATGCTCAAGCGCTTTACCATCTCCCTTGAAGAGGAGTTGCTGGCCGACTTTGATACGTTCATGCAGCAGCATCATTATGAAAATCGTTCAGAGGCGATCCGTGATCTGATCCGCGCCCGTTCTGTCCAGAATGAATGGGCCGCTGACAAGGATGTGATGGGGGTGATCAACCTCGTGTATGATCACCACAGGCATCAAGTGCAGGACAAGATCACCGAACTGCAACATGACTACCATCACCAGATAGTCTCCACCACCCATGTCCACATGGATCATAGTAACTGTCTGGAGGTCATTATTATTCGTGGCAAGGCGGCAGAAGTCCAGAATCTGGCCGACAACCTCATTGCCCTGCGCGGAGTTCGCTCTGGCAAGTTGGCCATGAGTTCCACGGGTGAACACCTGCACTGAAAAAGACTGCCCAAGGTGACACGCCTCCGCCCTGCCGAGCTGAATCTGCTCTGATCCCCGCTCCGGCCCTCAGTAATCGTACACCTTATTTCCATAGTCGTTTTCGCCTTCAAATTTCCATTTTTTCGTTGCATAATTTCACTATGGATAGGAAGAATTATTATTTGTATTTGTCTGTCTTTAGGCTTACTTATTAATAATACCCTGAAACAGAAATCAAACAATTCATACTCCATTCACACACAATACGTCCTGAAGGTGAAGATTATGCAGATCGCAGGCCAGAAAATAGAAGAACACCTCATTCATGAGAAGCCCTTTTACCTGCCGCAGAAAAATGAGCTTATAATAGCAGAGGCGGCTTATAAGAACGGGATTCCTCTTCTTCTCAAAGGTCCGACCGGCAGTGGCAAAAGCCGTTTTATGCAGTTTCTTGCCTGGAAACTGAAAAGACCACTTATAACCGTCTCCTGCCATGATGATCTGTCAACCAGTGATCTTGTCGGCCGTTACCTGATCCGCGGCGGTGAAACATTCTGGCTGGACGGTCCTATGACGCTGGCTGTTCGGCATGGAGCCATCTGTTACCTTGATGAGGTGGTTGAGGCGAGAAAAGATACAACGGTAGTTATTCACCCCCTGGCTGATGATAGACGTGAACTGGCCATTGAAAAGCGAGGCGAGCTGCTCACGGCGCCGCCGGAGTTCATGCTGGCCGTGTCATACAATCCGGGGTATCAGTCAGTTTTAAAAGATATGAAACAATCAACCAGGCAGCGGTTTATAGCACTTGAGCTTGGCTATCCCAATGCGGATCTGGAAACAGAGATTGTCAGCCATGAGTCTGGCATAGAAGAAAAACTGGCCCGGCTGCTTGTCCGTATAGCAGAAATGACAAGAGGCCTGAAAGGTTCAGGTCTGCAGGAGGGAGCAAGTACCCGGCTCCTGGTTCACGCCGGGCTGCTTATCAAGGGTGGCATTGAGCCAAGGGAGGCCTGTCGGGTGACCATCACCCAGGCCCTGACGGATGACCAAGAGCTGCTTTATGCTATTGATGAAATAGTCAGTTCTGTTCTCTAAGGCGATGCGATGATAAGCGGCTTAGCGGAAAGATTGCAGAAGGTCATCCCTGTTGACCGGCTGAATGACTGGGAGCGGGATGAGCTTTTTGATCACCTGGCCCGCTACGAGCCCCTGGTCGAAAAAGCAGTCATAGAACAGCTTGCTGTTCTATGGCCGGTAAGTTCATCGCTCTGTTTTGATTTTCTTGGTCATCTCAAGAAGGGCCTGACCTGCCTCAGCACGGAGCAGCTGCCCGACTGGGTAAAAGGGATACTTGATGCCTATGAGGCTGACGGCCTGCGGGCGGCCCGAGAGTATATGGATGATGTGGAAAGTAATTTTCTGTGCAGAATCAGAGGGGAAAAAGGGCTTACCCTGACTGAAATCATCCCCAAACTTCTGCCCTATATGCGAGGCCTTTCGCGGAGGACACTAGAATTTCAGCAATCAGCATCTTTGTATACGGATACAAAGATGCTTTTTCTGCCCCGGGAAATTATTGCCCCCATTAATTTAAGTCATAGTTTTTATAATTATAAATTGCTGGCCTCTTGCCTGTGGGCAGAAATTGAGCTGGATATTTACTGCCAGCAGCAGACGGACCCAGAAACTCTGGAGAATTTTTTTCTGTCCTTTGAGGATCAGAAGCTGGCAATGGCATGCTATCATCTGCTGCAGACTGTCCGCGTGGCTGATTTTCTGAAATCATATTTGCCGGGACTCATGCAGGACGGGCAGACCATTTTCAGACGTTTGCTTAAGGATCCTGGTCTGGCGGATATTTCATCAGAAGCAGGGGGCGAGTTTGAAGCGGTGCACAAATGGCTTCTTGCCCACTGTGCTGCTGATCCCTTACCAGAACTTTCCGGGGAGGCAGAATCAATGATCCGGAAAGTTCTGGCGCGAAAAATTCATTATAAGGATGTGTTTGCAGCAACAGCAAGTTTCTATGAGAGAGTGCGTTGTCAAGGAGATTTCACCCTGCCCTGTCCTCTGTTCTTTCAGGGTGAGCTCCGTCCGCAAGAAGCCAGGCTTGCCCGTTTGTCGAGAAGAGAAGAACAAAAGCAGCATTTTATCAAAGCCCTGGCCGCGGTCATCCTTCCTCATCCTGCCGCCGCACCAACAGATACGGAACAGGAAGAAAAAAATCAAATCCCCAATGTCAGTGAAAGCGGCGCCAACCTGTCACTCATACGCCAGGATGGCAAAAAAGAAAAACCGGCGGAGGACAGACAGAATGATCCCCGTTATATATGCCTCGATGATGAGCAGCTGGAACTGCCGGAAGAGTTGCGCCCTATTGCCAGGGAGATAGAAGACGATCTGGGAGAAGTGCCTTCATTCTATATTGCCAGTGCCAGCCGGATGGCCGGAGGAAGAGGCAAAACACCAGCTAAAAGTATTCACTCCGAAGCAGGGCTGTCCCTGCAGGGAGGTCTGCTCTATGATGAATGGGATTTCCGCCGCCGCGGTTTTCGAAAAAACTGGTGTACGCTCATTGAAAAACGAATCGTCCCAGCCAAAGGGACTTTTGTCAGCAATACCATGGAAAAATACCGGGGCCAGATTCTGCAGATGAAACGGCAGTTTGAGATGATGCGCACCCAACAGCGTTTCGTTAAACGACAGAAAGATGGGGATGATATCGATCTTGATGCCCTGACGGAAGCGTACGCCGATGTCAGGGCCGGACTCGTTCCTTCGGAGCGGCTTTTTATCAGGCTGCAGAGAGACGAGCGTGACATAGCAGCTCTTTTTCTCGTTGACATGTCCTCCTCCACAGAGGGATGGGTGGGCACAGCCCTGAAAGAATCACTGGTTCTTCTCAGCGAAGCCCTTCATTCTCTTGGGGACCGCTATGCCATCTACGGTTTTTCCGGAATGCGGCGGACACGAAGTGAAATTTTCCATGTGAAAGATTTTACGGAGCCTTATTCGGAAGAGATTAAAGGGCGTATTGCCGCCATATCTCCCATGGATTATACGCGCATGGGGCCTCCTATCCGCCATTTCACCAAGGTTCTCAAGGATATTGATGCCCGTGTCAGACTTTTGATTATTTTAACTGACGGCAAACCGGAAGATTATGATGACTATAAAGGCGAATACGCCATAGAAGATACCCGCCATGCCTTGATAGAGGCAAAGGCGGCCGGCATTCATCCGTTTTGCATCTCCATTGACAAGGAGGCCCAGGATTACCTGGGCCATATATTTGGCGAAATAAATTATACATTTATCAATGATGTGAAAAATCTTCCTCTGCGGGTGCCGGAAATTTACCGTACCCTCACCAGTTGATCTGAGAGTGATAAATAATCGCTTCTCAGGCCGGGCCGCGGGAGGTAAGGTGCAAAAGAGGGTTCAAATTACTGCAGTTGCTTTCACCTTCTCTCTTCGATAATCCCTGATCTTCTGTTGCCAGAGTGCCGGGCCGGCCTTGTGGATGGAATCACCCCGGCTGTCCACGGCAACCGTCACCGGCATATTCTCCACCTCAAACTCGTAAATGGCCTCCATGCCCAGGTCGGCAAAGGCCACCACCCGTGCTTTTTTGATCGCCTTGGAGACCAGATAGGCCGCACCGCCAACAGCCATCAGATAGACCGCCCTATGCTTTTTGATGGATTCGATAGCGCTATCCCCCCGTTCTGATTTGCCGATCATGCCCAGCAAACCGGTCCGGGACAGCATCATCTCGGTATATTGATCCATGCGGGTAGCCGTGGTGGGACCGGCAGGGCCGACGACCTCCGTGCCAACCGGATCAACCGGGCCGACGTAATAGATAAATTTGCCGTTAAAATCTACGCCTTCCGGCAGTGGTTCACCCTGGGCCAGCAGCTTCTGGATACGGCTATGGGCAGCGTCCCGCCCCGTGAGGATGGTACCATTCAGGAGCAGGGTCTCGCCAATCTTCCAGCCGGCGATTTCTTCGCGGCTGATGGTGTCAAGCTGTACCCGTTTCACCCCTGCACCCATTTCCCATTTGATCTGAGGCCAGTCTTCCAGTTGTGGCGGTTCAAAATGTGCGGGCCCGCTGCCGTTGAGGGTAAAATGGATATGGCGGGTGGCGGCACAGTTGGGGATTATGGCCACCGGCAGGGAGGCCGCGTGGGTGGGGCAGTCCTTGATCTTGACATCGAGTACCGTGGTCAGGCCGCCCAACCCCTGGGCGCCGATCCCTAAGTTATTGACGGCCTCATAAATTTCCAGGCGCAGCTCTTCTATCCGGTTAACTGGCCCGCGTTCGATCAAGTCCTGGATGTCGATGGGTTCCATCAGCGCTTCCTTGGCCAGGACCATGGTCCGGTCAACCGTCCCGCCAATGCCGATCCCCAGAATTCCAGGAGGACACCAGCCGGCTCCCATGGTGGGTACGGTCTGCACCACCCAGTCAACAATGGAGTCGCCTGGATTCAGGGTTACGAACTTACTCTTGTTTTCAGAACCGCCGCCCTTGGCCGCAATGCGGATATCGATGGCGCTGCCGGGGACAAGCTCTGTATAGATCACCGCCGGTGTATTGTCCCCGGTATTTTTACGAGCACCAGCGGGGTCGGCGAGCACTGAGGCGCGCAGGGGATTTTCCGGGTTGAGCCAGGCCCGGCGGACGCCTATATCCACCAGTTCCTGGACGCTCATTTCCGTATCAAATCGGCACTGCATGCCAACTTTCAAGAAAACGGTGACAATACCGGTATCCTGACAGAGAGGACGCCGACCCATGGCCGCCATCCGGGAGTTGATCAGGATCTGGGCCATGGCGTCTTTAGCAGCCCGGTTCTGCTCTTTTTCATACGCTCGAGCCATTGCTTGAATAAAATCAAGGGGATGGGCGTAGGAAATGGCTTGCAGGCTATCGGCAATGGAGCTGATAAAGTCTTCTGGGTTGATGATGGTCATAGTAGATAAGATGGAAAAGAGAAGAGGTGATAGGTGTCGCATCCAAGGTGAATGACGCCTTGATATGTGATCCTCATTTGTTGCAGTATAGCGAGTGAATATGCATTTCACAATATCGGGCAGGATCAGTTTGACAGTTTTTCTTATGGCGTGCTATAGTTATGCGGTTTATGATTGGCAATCAGGAGTAGTGAACAGTGAATAGAAAAGTCAAAAAAAATCGTCGAAGGGGTTGAAAAATGAATACAAGCACATCTGCGCGGATGTTTCAACAGGCACGAAAGGTTATCCCCGGCGGTGTTAACAGTCCGGTGCGGGCCTGTCGATCAGTGGGGTGCGATCCGGTTTTTATTGAACGGGCACAGGGGGCATCTATTTATGATGTGGATGGCAACGAGTATATAGATTTTGTCTGTTCCTGGGGGCCAATGATCCTTGGACATGCCCATCCTGAGATCTTGGCCGCCATAGCCTCCGCAATGCAGCATGGAACGAGTTTTGGGGCGCCGACCCCAAAGGAAATAGAGCTTGCCTCCATGGTGGTGGATGCCCTGCCATCGGTGGAAAAGGTCCGTTTTGTCAGCTCCGGTACCGAGGCAACCATGAGCGCGGTTCGTCTGGCCCGAGGCTATACCGGGAAAAAGGTGATTGTGAAATTTGATGGTTGTTATCACGGTCATGCCGATTCTTTTCTGGTCAAGGCAGGGTCGGGAGTGATTACCCTTGGTATCCCAGGCAGTCCCGGGGTGCCCGATGAGATCGTTAAAAATACCGTATCCATCCCTTATAATAATGAAGAAATTCTTGAGAAGACATTGCGTGATGCCTCGCTTGATATCGCCTGTGTCATTGTTGAGCCCGTGGCCGGCAATATGGGCTGTGTCGCCCCGGCCCCTGGGTTTTTGCAGAAGTTGCGGGCACTCACGGCGGAACTTGGCATCCTTCTTATTTTTGATGAAGTGATCACCGGGTTCCGGCTGGCCTATGGCGGGGCGCAGGAGTATTTTGGAGTCGTGCCTGATCTGACCTGTCTTGGCAAGATTATTGGTGGTGGATTGCCGGTTGGGGCTTATGGTGGTCGGGCCGACATCATGGATCAGGTTGCTCCTGACGGGCCAGTCTATCAGGCTGGCACCCTGTCTGGTAATCCTCTGGCCATGGCCGCTGGTATTGCCACCCTGAAACTGCTCAAAAAAGAAGGATTTTACAAGCAGTTAAATGATAAGGCGGCCAGGTTTGCCGATCGTCTCAGAGAGATCAGTGTCCGGACGAATATCCCTGTCGAGTTAAATCGGGTGGGATCGTTGATGACCGGATTCTTTACCACTGAAAAGGTGGTTGATTTTGAATCTGCCATGACGGCTGATGCCGATCGTTATGGCCAGCATTATCGTCAGATGCTGTCTCAGGGGATTTATCTGGCCCCATCGCAGTTTGAGGTTGCATTTATCTCTGCGGCCCAGACTGAAAAACAACTGGAAAAGGCCCTTGAAATGACTGAATGGTCATTCAAAAAATTAGCAAAAAATTAAAAAACCGTTGACATTGACAGGTGGGCGTGCTAACAGATTCGATTGTTTATAAAAGAGTCATTCTCTGAATGAAGGTGGAGACGTAGATGTCGAAAATGAGCAAGGAGATGATCCACCTGTTGGGCAACTATGGTCATATTGGATTTACCTTTGTTGCTGCCATTTTTGTCGGTATGGGGGGCGGGATCTATCTTGACCGGAAGGTGTTTGATGACCGAACGACCCCATGGTTTACTTTTATCGGGCTTGCGTTTGGGATAGTCGCCGCGTTTAAAAGTTTGTTTGATATTCTCAAACAGCAAGATAAAGACTAAGGTCTGGGCGGTCGCGATAGAGTGTCGGATGAATTATTATTCCTGCGCAAGACGCAGGTGTTGTGCTGGATTTGTCTTTTGGTTCTCTGTGCCGGGTCTTGGGTTTTCTTGTCCTGGGATTTTGCCTGGGCGGTAGCGATCGGTGGGGTTATCTCCATTGTCAGTTTCATGTTGATCCACCGGGATGTGGCTCGCTTTATGGAGTCCCTCAATCCTTCAGAGGAAGGGCAGGGAGAAAAGAAGGCTCTTAAGATCGGGAAATCACAATATATTATTAAATTTTGGCTCCGGTTGGCAGTCATTGGGCTTGTCTTACTGATACTCATAAAAAGCGGTAAGGTGAATATCTTTGGTTTGTTAGTGGGGCTGTCAACGGTAGTGTTTAGCATTACACTGACGACAGTCAGTGCGGCGAGACACCATATTATCAGCAGCAGGAGGTAAGAGGGATTATGGAACATCCAATACTATTTATATCAATCATCCTGGAAAAATTAGGACTGCCCATTCCCCATGGCCCTGTTGGTCATGGTCTGGTTGAGCAACTGTGCGCCCCGTATATGACTTATACTTGGTTTACCATGATTTTTCTTGTTGTGATTGGTAAATTGACCCTTGGAAATCTGGAGATGGTACCAGGAAAAGGGCAGAATGTCTGGGAGATCCTCATTGGCGGTATGGATGACTTCCTTGCGGAAAACATGGGAAGGGACCTGGCTGATAAGCTGTTTCCCATGATTGCCACCTTTGCCCTGTATATTGCCGTGGCCAATCTGATCGGGCTGATTCCAGGTTTCATGTCTCCTACCTCAAGCATCAATACCACCCTTGCCTTGACCATTATTGTCTGGATAACCCAACATATCATTGGTTTTCGTGCCAATGGCATTGCGTATTTGAAGCATTTTCTCGGACCTCTGCCCTTGCTGATTCCACTGATGCTGCCTATTGAGATTATCGCTAACGTGGCTCGTCTGTTGTCGCTCTCTATCCGTCTTTTTGGAAATATCATGGCGAAAGAAACTCTTTTGGGTATCTTATTTCTGCTGGCAGGTGCCTATTTTGCCCCCCTGCCAATCATGATTCTGGGTGTCCTGGTTTCTCTGGTGCAGGCCATGGTCTTTGTGTTGCTGACTGTTGTTTATTTTTCCCAGGCCAATGAGCATGCTCATTGATGCCATAAGCTTGAATTGTTCAGGGTTATAACCGGATTTTAGATTTTACAAAGGAAGAAGGCCAAAAAACTTTAATTTTTACAAGGAGAACATTATGGAAAGTAATTTGATGATTGGTTTGGTGTGTATTGGCGCTGCGCTTTCTATCGGTATTACCGGTCTGGGAGCAGCTCTTGGTATTGGTAATATTGGAAACGGCGCGACCCAGGGTCTTGCCCGTAATCCTGAAGTACAGCCAAAGATGATGACCTTCATGATCCTCGGTATGGCTCTTGCTGAGTCTGTTGCAATTTATGGTCTTGTTATCTCTCTGATCCTTTTGTTTGCAAATCCATTGACAAGCGCATTGATAAAATAGTCTGTACACAAGAGTGTGATCGTAACTGATTTCGCAAAAAGGCCACAGAGTAATCTGTGGCCTTTTTGCGTTTGTATTTTAATGTTTTATTCTTTTTTAGATAACAATTATACAAGGTTGTCTTATGCATGACTATAGCTGGGAAGATGTGGTCATGCATCCGGTACGGGCCAGGAGGGAAAAAGGGCTTCCTGAGTCAGGGTTGTTTTTTGTGAATCCAACTGAGGCTTCCTTTGCTGTTAACAGGATGGTCACAGAGGGCGGTAAAAAAAGATTTCTTTTTAACAGTACGCTTTGCGTGCATGATGAAGAGACCTTTTTTGTGGCTGGGCCGGCGGTGGGGTCACCCATGGCGGTCTTGTGTATGGAAAAATTGATTGTCCTCGGGGCTAGGCGTATTATCCTTGTCGGGTGGTGTGGCGCCTTGCAGCAGATTTTAGAGGTCGGGAATGTGTTGCTACCGGGGCAGGCATTAAGTGGAGAGGGGACGTCCCGGTATTATAGCAGTAATCATGAACCGAGACCCTCTGCGGACTTGCTTGCCTGGTTACGCGAGACCCTGGATCAGAGTGGGATTGTATGGCAAGAAGGAAAGGTCTGGTCAACAGATGCCCCTTACCGTGAATCGCGGGAACTGCTTGCGCGTTTGTGCCAGGAACAGGATATCGCTGCCATTGATATGGAGTATTCAGCTCTTTGTACAGTTGCCCACTTTCGGGGAATTGAATTTGCCGCCTGTATGCTTGTTTCTGATGAGCTATGGCAGAAACAGTGGAAACCTGGATTTGCAACTCCTGCATTTTGCCTGCGGAGTCAGGAGTTGTCGGAGTTGCTGCTGCGGGCCATGGTAATAGGAAATAGGAAATAGGAAATGTAATAGGAATTAGGAAATAGGAAAAAAAATATGGCAAGTTTTCACTTAATTAGTCTTGGTTGTCCTAAAAATCTGGTGGATTCAGAGCTGATGTTCGGGCTTCTTGAGCAAGCAGGCTGGGTGTTTGAAGAAGATCCGGCACAGGCGTCGATGCTGCTTGTCAATACCTGTGGATTTATCCAGTCGGCAGTGGAAGAGGCTATTGATGAAATCCTGGAGCTATCCCTTTATAAAAAGGAAGATCCAGATAGATTACTGGTAGTTACAGGCTGTATGGTGCAACGATACCAAGAGGATCTTCTTGCTGAACTCTCAGAGGTTGATCTTTTTATTGGGACTGACGGCTTTCATCAAATAGCGCCACTGGTGGAAGCTGTGATGGCGGGAACGTTGAAGAGCAAGGTGTATGTCCCCGAACGATTCCTGATGGATAGCACCATGCCCCGCCGTATTTCCACCCCTTTTTATCGATCCTGGTTGAAGATCACTGAGGGGTGTAATAACCGCTGTTCTTATTGTATGATTCCATCAATCAGGGGTGAGTTGCGGAGCAGAACCCCGGCTGATCTTGTCAAGGAGGCTGCATACCTGGAACAGCAGGGTGTACGGGAACTTTCACTTATCGCCCAGGATCTTACGGCCTACGGAGATGACCTGGGAGAATCCATTCATCTCGTCGCCTTGCTCAAGGCTCTTCTGGCCGAGAGCACCATCCCATGGATCCGGCTTATGTATCTGTATCCTTCTGGGGTTGACGATGCGCTGCTTTCCTTGATGGCCGAGCAGCCGCGAATTGTTCCCTATATGGATATCCCCTTTCAGCATGTCAGCGATACGGTTCTCAGGCGTATGAACCGTCACTATGCAAGTGATGACCTGTATCAACTGATTGCCCGCATCCGGTCGTACCTCCCCAATGTGGCCTTGCGTTCTACCCTGATGGTCGGGTTTCCAGGTGAAACTGATGATGACGTGAGGCAGCTTGAACAATTTTTAAGGGAGGCTCGACTTGACCATGTCGGTGTCTTTGCCTATGCCAATGAAGCTGGGTGTCCATCAGAATATTTTGCGCACCAATGTTCTGAGACAGAAAAGAATGATCGTCTTGATTTTATTCTCGGGGTGCAGGCAGAGGTGTCAGAAAAAAATTTACAGAAATATGTGGGGCGAGTGGAAGCGGTGCTGGTGGAAGGGGTGAGTCGGGAAACAGATCTGCTGCTGGAGGGACGTACCCGCTTTCAGGCGCCTGATATTGATGGCTGTGTTTATATCACTGATGGCAGCGCTAATCCTGGAGATATCGTTCAAGTTCGTATGAACGAAGCTCAAACCTATGATCTGGTTGGAGAAATTGTGAATTGATGGTTTCTTGAGGCAGGGGTATAGGTCAAGAGCCCTTGTTTGCCCCCTGATTATTTCTTGCCGTGAGAGTTGACCTGTTCCCGCAATTCTTTTCCTACCTTGAAAAAAGGGAGCTTTTTAGGGGCGACTTCTATCTTTTTGCCGCTTTTCGGATTGCGTCCTTCATACGAGCGGTAATGCTTGATCACAAAACTGCCGAAGCCGCGAATCTCAATATTGTCTCCTTTAGCCAGGGCCGCAATCATCGTTTCGATAATAGTATTGGTGACTGCTGCCGCCTCGCGATGAGGAAGATCAACCTCTTGGGCCAGGGCTTCAATAAGTTCTGATTTGTTCATGTCTTACTCCTGTGAATGCGGTGTTGTCGTGTTGTGAAAAAGTTTGGAGTGAAAGGTTGATAGCCGCACAAAAATACTGTCTTTTCAGGGTTATTTGCAGCTTCACCCTTGAAAAGACGAGTGACAAAACTTTATTTTATCCCTGCAAGATGGTTTAGCTGTTGTTTAGTAATAAGTGATCGGCATAAAGAGCTGTAATGAAATGGTTAGATCGCTCTTCATATCTCAAGGGCAGTCGGGACGTCCATCCATGGCCTGTGAAGGTAATGATTGTTTCGTAACGACTCCTTAATCTTTAACTGTTTAAGTTTAATCAACTATTTGTTGCTTTGTAAAGGGATTTTTTTGATAAAGATTTTTTTAAGATCTTCCGGGGTGAGAATACGATATTTTCCGGTTAAGAGTCCCTGGAGAAAGAGGTGGCCATAGGCAATGCGTTTCAGGTGGAAAACAGGATGGCCAATGGCCTGAAACATCTTTCTTACCTGACGTTTTCTCCCTTCATGGATGGTGATTCTGATAGTGGTTGTCCCGGTTTTCCTGGTGATAATTATAACCTTGGCCGGGGCCGTCTTTTTCCCTTCCAGGAGTATGCCATGCTCCAGTTTCTGGAGTATTTTTTCTGATGGTAGGCCTAATACCTGCGTCTCATAGGTTTTTGTGACTTCATGACTGGGGTGTTGAATTTTTTGGGCCAGATCCCCATCGTTGGTGAGGATCAGGGCTCCTTCGGTATCCAGGTCCAGTCGTCCAACCGGGAACAGACGGGTATTGATGCCATGGAGCAGGGAGGTGACAATGGGACGGCCCTGGGGATCTGACAGGGTGGTCACATAGCCCTGCGGCTTGTTGAGCAGGACATAAAGGAAATCGTCATGGGGGGTGACAATCTTGCCGTCCAGACATATCTCCTGCCTGGCCGGGTTGATCTGCACTCCCATGGCGGTTACCACCTCGCCATCTACTGTTATTCTTCCCTGAGTTATTATCTCTTCTGCCTTTCGTCTGGAGGCAATGCCACACCCGGCAAGGTACTTTTGTAAACGCACTGTTTCGCTCATCGGAGGTTTGGGGGCAACAGGCTGTGAATGCGTTGGTCGACCAGTGTTTTGGTGGCCTCATCGACTTCGAGTACGTCGGTGTACCAGGGTTTCAGTCGGCAGTCAAAGACGATGGGCGGGGTCAGACCAACATGGAATCGCTGCATGGTGGTGGCCGCGCCATGGATATCGGCGGCCGGTTCAAAACGGGTGAACAGGGTCCAGAGGAATTCCTGCATGGAGCAGGTGGCCGCCAAACTGTTATCAACGAGAATGATGACGGGCCAGCTCGCTACTCCTTCCCATTGGCAAAGCTGTGCCGCTAGTTCTGGTTCCTCTTGATAAATGCTTCCTTGTATAACCAGAGTTCCGGGCATGAAGACGACTGGACGCACGCAGGTGGGGGGAAGCGTGCCTGAAAATGAGCCGGGCAGTTCCCGTTTTTTCTCTTTTCCCAGTCCCATCATCATGGCCTTGGATCCCTTGTTGACCGATGGCCCGGTGTAATCAAGGGTATCCTGGGAGACATTGGCAAAGACAAAAAGGTCGCGGTCCCACTCAATTCGTTCCAGGACATGAAGCCACAGTTTACGGAAATCGGTGATATCAATATCGCCATCGGTGATGATGAGAAATTTGGTCAGGGAGAGCTGACCCTCGCCGAGGACCCTCAGGCCGCAGGCAAAGGCCTCGCGTGGATATCGGTCTTGGACCCGG
>JANMTN010000315.1:0-2350 GCA_031390685.1 Desulfobulbaceae bacterium | reverse complement strand
GTCGCGATGCGTTTTGCGGCCTTTCTATTCACAGAGAAGAAAGGCATAACTGGATAATTGAATGGAGTGCTGGCGGTCTATGACCATCAGATGGTGCAGGTGGGGTGGCAGTGGCTTGTGAACAGGGCGGCGGGAAGAATGCGATATTGGAAGAGTGATAGGTTAAAGCGGCCTGGCGCGAAGCTGCCCGCTTATTTCCGTCTTGTCAAAGCACGGTAAATGGAATAAAGTGTGCCATAAATTATGCGTAAAATAAAAGATTTTTATTATCAGAAGGCCAAGCAGGACAAATATCCGGCCCGCTCCATTTATAAGCTGGAAGAGGCGCAGAAGAAATATCATCTTCTGCGTCGGGGTGATTCGGTGCTGGACCTGGGCTGCTGTCCTGGAAGCTGGTCTCTCTACGCCTCAGAGATTGTTGGCGAAACGGGTATCGTCGTGGGTGTTGATCTGCAAGAGACCGGCAAAACCCCGCGGCCTGGCGGCGCTCCTATCCACTGGATCATTGCTGATATCATGGCCCCTGAGCTGGTGGCGCAGGTGCGGAAGATCCGGCCGGCCTTTAAAATCCTGATCTCTGACCTTGCCCCTAAAACCACGGGTAATCGCTGGGCCGATCATCAGCAGTCGCTGAATCTGGCGCGTCAGACTTTGCTGATGGCCGATACCCTGCTCCACGAGAAGGGGAATTTCTTTTGCAAGGCCTTTCAGGGTGAGGACTTTCCTGCCTTTGTGGAGGAGGTGCAGGCCCGTTTTGAGCAAGTCAAGGTGGTTAAACCCAAGAGTTCCCGAACCGAGAGCCGGGAGGTTTTTGTCATGGGGTTGGGGTTTAAGAAATTGAAAACTTTTTGTGAGCAGGATGGTCAGCAGCCTCCGGCTGTCGATTAAGCCTTCAGAATTTAACCTTTAATCTTTGTCGTTTATCGTTCAGATATTAACTTTCAAATTATTCCTTTCACCTTTTTTCAGGAACATAATTATGTCAGGACATTCTAAGTGGTCAACAATCAAACACAAGAAAGGTGCAACCGATGCCAAGCGGGGCAAGATCTTTACCCGGTTGATCAAAGAGATCACCGTGGCGGCCCGAATGGGCGGCGGTGACCCTGATGGTAATCCCCGGCTGCGCTCTGCCATTGCCTCTGCCAAAACCGAGAATATGCCGAAAGACAACATTACCCGGGCCATCAAGAAGGGAACGGGTGAGTTGGAAGGGGCTATCTACGACGAGATCCTCTATGAGGGCTATGGGCCGGGCGGAGTGGCCGTGCTTGTTGAGTGCATGACCGATAACCGGAACCGGACAGTTGCCGATGTGCGCCATTTCTTTGCCAAAAATAACGGGAATCTGGGTGCGGCTGGCTGTGTCGCCTGGATGTTTGACAAGAAAGGGCTGCTGCAGGTGGAAAAGGCAGGGCTTACGGAAGAGCAGCTGATGGACATGGCCCTTGAGGCCGGGGCTGAGGATGTAGTGGAGGAGGATGACGAGTTTCAGGTGATCACCGCCCCGGATGCCTTTGACGCGGTGCACGATGCCCTGGAGGCCAGCAAGGTGCGGTTCATTGAGGCCGCCATTACCATGATCCCCCAGAACAGCATCGAGGTGACGGACGAGAAGATCGCCATCTCCCTGCTCAAATTACTGGAAAGTCTTGAAGACCATGATGATGTGCAGAAGGTGCATGCCAATTTTGATATTGATAACGAGCTGATGGAGAAGCTGTCGTAGGCGCTGGTGGATAGGTTGATTGTCTTCAGCCTTGAGTCTTCAGCCTCCAGCCTTTTTTGATGATCCGTATCCTCGGTATTGATCCTGGTTCCCGGATTACCGGGTATGGCGTTATCGAAGTTGTTTCCGGCAGGATCCGTTTTGTCGCCTGTGGGGTAGTGAAGACGACGCAGCAATTTCCCTTTGCCCACCGTCTCAATGAGATCTTTGATGGGGTCAATGAGGTAATCCAGCTCCACACCCCTGAGGTCGCGGCGGTGGAGGATGTGTTCATGGCCAGCAACGCCAGTTCTGCCCTGAAGCTTGGCCAGGCCAGGGGGGCGGCGGTGGTTGCGGCCATGCAGAATGGCCTCGGTGTCCATGACTACAGCGCCAAAAAAGTGAAACGGTCGGTGGTCGGTTACGGTCAGGCGGAAAAGGGACAGGTGCAGCATATGGTCCGGGTACTTCTGGGGCTTTCCTCCCTGCCCAGCGCCGATGCCGCAGACGCCCTGGCGGTTGCCATCTGCCATGCCCATCATCTGTAATATAAGGTGGATAGGCTGAAGACTGAAGGTTATTAGGGGCAAACCATGCCACACTTCAGTCTTCGGTCTTCAGTCTTCAGTCTTTATTTTTCCC
>JANMTN010000302.1:0-4037 GCA_031390685.1 Desulfobulbaceae bacterium | reverse complement strand
TAGGTCGCCCGCAGGTTTGGCAGAAAACCTATGATGTTGCCCTGCAGGTCATCGCTGTGGGTGTTGATGTCCACCTCCTTGATGACCTCGCAACCGGTTTCTCTGACAAAGCGGCGGAAGTCCTTGATGGTGATAATCCTGATATTGGGGGTGTTATACCATTCGTAAGGCAGTTGCCGGTTTTTAGGGGCGTAGCCGAAAAAGAGGATCTGCAGCCGGATGGACCAGTAGCTGAAATTCGGAAAGGAAACGATGATCTTTTTCCCGACCCGCAATAACTCCTTGATCAGTATATCCGGTTCCAGGACCTGCTGCAGGGTCTGACTGAGGATCACATAATCGAAGGAATTGTCCGGATAATCATGGACCTCTTCGGTGATATCGCCCTGGAGGACCTGCACCCCATTTTCAATACATTTTGTGACCTTGACTTCGGAGCTTTCGATGCCGGTGCCCTTGACACGCTTCTCTCTTTTGAGAAAGCTGAGCAACTCACCTTCGCCGCAACCAAGATCAAGAACCCTGCTGCCGGGTTCAATCCATGCCGCTATTATCTGCAGATCATAACGCATCGTGTTCTTCTTCGGATGCTCGGTTCAGGAATCGATTAATCAAGGTGCTTTGCCGCTCGTTGGGGAGTAGGAAGGCATCATGGCCACATTTTGCCTCGATCTCGCAAAAACTCACAGCCAGGCCGTTTTTCTTCATGGCTTTCACCATCTCGCGGGATTGGTAGGTGGGGTAGAGCCAGTCAGAAGTAAATGAAATAACTAATATTTTTGCTGTTACCTTGGCAAAGGCCTCGACCTCCGAGTCTTGGCCATGCTGTCGGCCGACATCGAAATAGTCGGCGGCTTTGGTTATATACAGAAAGGAATTGGCGTCGAAGCGCTGGACGAACTTTGAGCCCTGATAGCGCAGGTAGCTTTCCACCTGAAAATTGGCCTCAAAATCGAAAGCGAGATTATCCCGGTTCTGGAGGCGCCGCCCGAATTTGCTGCGCATAGCCTCGTCGGAAAGATAGGTGACATGGCCGACCATCCTGGCCAGGGCCAGACCCAGATCAGGTTTGGAGCCACTGTAGTAATCACCCTTGTTGAAATTGGGGTCGGACATGATGGCCTGGCGGCCGATCTCATTAAAGGCGATGGCCAAGGCGGAGTGACGGGTGGTCGTGGCCAGCAGAATCACGGATGCGACCATCTCCGGATAGCTGATGGCCCATTCAATGACCTGCATGCCGCCGATGGAGCCGCCGACTACGGCCAGCAGTTTAGTGATGCCGAGATGATCGAGCAGGGCTTTCTGGACCTTGACCATGTCGCCGATGGTCACCACCGGAAAGTCGAGTCCGTATGGTCGGTCGGTTGCGGGATTAGGTGATGATGGCCCGGTGGTGCCCATACAGCCGCCCAGAACGTTCGAGCAGATGACGAAATACCTGTCGGTGTCGATGCCCTTGCCGGGGCCGACCATGGTGTCCCACCAACCAGGTTTGGGGTCGTCGGCGGAGTAGTAGCCAGCCACGTGGGAATCACCGGACAGGGCATGGGTTACCAGAACGACGTTATTCTTGTCGCCATTGAGGGTACCCATGGTTTCGTAAGCAACCGTGATCGGACCGAGGCTGGCGCCGCTTGCCAGCACCAGCTCATCGGGCAGCCCAGCCAAGGTGTAAAATTTCTTTTCGACCAGACCAACGGAAATTCCGTTGTGGTCGTGTTCGCTATACTCGCTCATGATGATTGCGGCTCAGATGGTGTCGAGGGCCTGGCCGAGATCATCACAGATATCAGCAACCGCTTCTATGCCGACTGACAGCCTGATCAGATCGGGAGTTATCGACAGTTTTTGGCGGGTCGGTTCTTCGAAGGACAGATATTGGGATGAATATGGGTGGATAACCAGGGTTTTGCAATCCCCAAGGTTGGCCAGATTATAGGCCAATTTCAGGGCGTTGATGAACTTGAAGCACGTTTTCTGGTCACCAAGGCCGAAGGACAGCACCCCGCCGAAGCCCAAGCCGTTGAACTGGGCAGCTGCCGTCTGGTGGGAAGGGCTGTTGGTAAGGCCCGGATAGCGGACCCATTTTACCTCCGGCCGATTGCTCAGAAACTCGGCAACCTGCTGGGCGTTGGCCAGGTGCCTCTCCATGCGGATGGCCATGGTGTCCAGTCCCAACATGGTCAGGTAGGAATGCAGGGGTGCCTGGGTGGTGCCGAAATTGATGTGATGTTCCCGCCAGACCTTGTCGAGGTAGGCCAGGGGGCCTTTGCGGTCGATAAAGGGTTTGAAGTCCGGGAAACGGTCGTTTTGCCAGTTGAAGGTACCGCTGTCGATCACCACGCCGCCGGTGGCGTCGCCGTGGCCGTTGAAATACTTGGTGGTCGAGTGAATAACGATATCCGCGCCCAGCTCGATTGGACGGCATAGATAGGGGGTGGCCAGGGTGCTGTCGACCAGCAGCGGCAGGCCGTGGCGGTGGGCGATGTCCGCCGCTTTGGCCAGGTCCGGCACGTCCATTTTAGGGTTACCTATGGTTTCCAGGTAAATAAATCTGGTTTTGTCGTTAATCGCCCCTTCAATGGCTGCCAGATCGTTTGATTCGACCATCCGGGCGGTGATAGCATACTTTTTGAAAATGTTGGCAAACAAAACATAGGTTGACATGAAGAGGGAATTGCCGGTGACGAATTCATCACCGGCCCGCAACAAGGCCATACAAGCATTGGTAATGGCCGCCATGCCGGAAGAAGTAACCACCGCCCCCGCGCCACCCTCCAGAGAGGCGAGTTTTTGCTCGAGCACTTTGTTGGTGGGGTTGGTGAGGCGCATATAGATGTGGTCGCCTGTCTTACCGCCGAAGGTGTCGCTCAGGTTTTCGGCAGTCGGATGGAGATTGGCGGCGGATTGGTAAATTGGAGGTAGGGTCGCTCCCTCCCAATCGGCAGGAGATTGGCATTCGTGGATGACTCTGGTCCGGAAATCCTGGTACTTTGCAGACGACATTGCAGGCCCCCTTGAAGGTGTCAGTTTACATGAGAGAGTTGAGGAATAATAAAACTGTTAAGCTATATTGTGCATAAAATATGGAGATTAAAGCAAGTCCGCTAATACTTCGCATGAGCGGCAGATCTTTATCTTCTCCTGCCAGTTTTGTTGGCTCTTGCATTAACAGATGGTGCCGTTTATGAACCAGCAGAGTTTGCCTGCTTGAAATTCCCAAGCCGGGCAATGTTTACGGCGTTGGGGAGGGCATTTTTTTATGGTCCAACAGGGTTTAAGGACTTTATTGCTAGTTCTGGTTCTAGAGAGCAGAAAAAAAATCTGCCGCTCCGCATGGGATGGAATATTACGCCAGCCTTGCTCATAGCTGTGGACCGCTTTTATTGAGACACCCAAAAGTTCGGCCACTTCTTTCTGAGTTTTGTTTAATAATTTCCGTGCCTTCAAGAATTCATCGCTTTCCACTACATACTCCGGCTAATTTTTTCACCCTAAGAGAGCTTTCTAAATAATAAGTTAAGCTAACACACTATACCCACATTGTGGTATAGAAAATATTAAAATTTAGGTGGAGATCTTGACCAGCTGACTCTTGCGGGGATTTTTGACACAGGGAACCGGAGAAATGTTCTATCTGTGGCGCTAAAAGCCACATCTTTGAACAGGTCAGTTAGTACCTATCTTCCCGGTACGGTTTTGTTGTTTCATATATTCCTTCATATCTCCAAGGTCCGGATGCGCCTTGGAGATATGAAGGAATTGAGCGGTTAAATCGAAAAATTATCCCCTTATTTTCGGCTGGACAATCCGGGAAATGTTTCTGCCATTTTCCTGAAAATGACGATCCGGAGCTGACATCTTTTCCCTTTACTGTTCGTTCTTCAGGTCCGTTTGCCATTCCCATTCCCCCCTGTCATTTTTCCGTTCCAGCGCGCATTCCTCTTTCAAATAGTCCAGTCCGGCATGATTGGTCAGATCAAGATGAATGGGAGTGACTGAGATATATCCGGCGCTGATGGCGTTGGCGTCCG
>JANMTN010000290.1:0-4321 GCA_031390685.1 Desulfobulbaceae bacterium | reverse complement strand
GGCAAGCTCACCACCGCCTGACAGAACCACTTGTTTGAATCTTTCTACGGAGTTTAAATAAATAACATCAAGGCTTTACTCTGTAAGTATTCCCATCTTGATCCCTCAACCTTCCGTAGCCGTCACTATCAATGGTACCGCGTAGTCGATCGCCATCGTAGTTTTTCATGCGTACCGAGCCGTCACTGTCAATTTCGCCCCGGTACTTGTTTGATGGATCGTAGTCGTACTGCTTCCGCATTTAAATATCTGTGCTTCCACCGAGTGAATTTCCTTGTGGATTGGTCTTGATTTCGTATTGGTTGTTCTGTGCGAAGACAGGCGACGACAAAGTAACGTAAGTCAAACTAATAGCCAGGCCAATAATTATCTTTTTCATTTTTATTCTCCTTTAATAGCAGTATGGCAATGTAGTAACAATTGATTGTCCAAATATCCCAGATCAGAAAATCGAATCAATGACACCTTGAGACACAACGTCCATGCGCTGCGCCACAATTACCAATACATTGACCGTCTCCGTTGCATTGCGAAATACATATGCCCTGCTCGCTGGCGCAGTCCCCCATGCATTGGCCCACGTTTTCAATTGGCACGGGCTTGATATTGTGTGGAAAAAATAGCAACTAAAAAAATAACCATAGCAATACCTAACAAAACAATTTTTCTCATGACACGATCTCCATAATTAGTCTTCCTGGATCTATTTAAGGCAAAAGTGAAAAATACTTTCTGCCTCCTTTGGCGCATGGTAGATTTGTCGAGTTTCGTAAGATTTCTGATATTGATCATACGCTCTTTTGAAATGAAATCCAATTTTATCTTGTTATCAGGCTACCAGTTCCAGCAACTCATAATCAATGAAATAAATAGGGGAATTTTTACATGTGGCCCTTCTCTCACAAGCAAAAGAAAGTACAAGAATTACCGGCCATGACCGATCTCATTGATGACCGGGAATTGAAGGAGCTGTCAGAGAATACAGCGGTACTGCGTGTCTGGCTCCCTGAAGCGGGCAGAACTGCCCTGGATGAAATTGTTGAAAGGGCTGGGATGGTGGCAGCAAAATATCTTCGTGAATTCTTCGTAATATATCTGTATGGCATGCATGAATTGTTAAAAATGCAAGCGACAAGTGAGGGCTTATACTATGTGCCGCCGCCAGAACCAGTGGAGGATGAGCAACCCGACAATGAGCCTGACCAGGATGTGTTCTATTCCAGAACATCAACGGCAGAGTGTATTCCTGGTCTTGGAAAAAATATTATCCCCCTCAAAGTGTTTCTTCCTGTTCGCATCAAAGATGATCTGCAAAATCTCGCTGACCGGGTGGGGATTCCTCTCTCTCAGTTTACAAGGGAGGTTTTGATTTCCTATTTCTTCGGCCACACATTTTATCCGGAAAAATTGAAGACGTGGTCAGATGACCAGGAGTTGGTTGGGGTCGAGTGGGAACAGGGAGTGCGAGAGAGTGAAAGGGTCTCGTATGATGATGAGGTCCAAGCTGAGTTCCAAGCTGAGGATGAAGATACCAGTGTTGTGAGATATTTACGGAATTTCTAAGGGGTACAGCTTGGTGAAGCTACAAAAACGCCAATTACGCAACGCGCAACGCAACACAACGCGGCAGACCGCTTCTTTCTTTCGAGAGGAAGGCGTTTTTTTTATTTCCTGGCTGGAGTTGTCGGCCTGTCATAATATTGGCCTGTATCACGATGTCCGTTCAAAATATAGCGGACATATAGCGGAATGAAAAAGGGGTCAAGCCATAGTGACTTAACCCCTTGAAATCATTGGTGCCGGGACCAGGAATCGAACCAGGGACACACGGATTTTCAGTCCGTTGCTCTACCGACTGAGCTATCCCGGCACATCATTTACAACGGAGCTTAATTACCCGACATCTTTTTTCTTGTCAATGAATTTCTCTCCTAACGCAACATTGAAGGCTTTATCGAGCACCATCACTCAAGAGAAAGCGTCAATTCGGGCAGATCATCAGATTCCTTCTTCCGCGGGCGGTCCTTTTCCTCTCCAAGTGTCCCCAGATCAAGATCAAAATTCAGATCGTCATCCACCGGACGAGACGGCGGAGGCGGAGGTGAAGGTGAAGGAACAACTTCCAAACCGCCAGAGAGGTCGATATCATCAAGAGAGAGAAGGGCAAATTCGTCATCAACGGCAGATGACGCTGCAGTGCTTGCTTTCTCGCCGCCAAGGGACAGATTCAGGTCATCCAGATTTAGATCATCATCACCAAGGTGAACAGCAAGCTCACTCTTCGTTGCTGTCCCAGCAGCCGGACGGGCCAAGTCGGAAATATCAGCCAATCCTTCCGGAATTGCAAACTGCACAGGTTGCGTCTCCTGTACAGCCTGCATATTGATTGGCACATCTGCAAAACGGCTGGTATCTATCGATAAATCGTCCTCATCTAAAGACAGCGTATCCTCTTTTTGACCAGCATCAAAGGCAATATCGAAATCATCACCAATAGAGATCTCTCTCTCCGCCGATTGCCCCACAACATTATCGTTATTCTCAGCAAGCAGATCCAGATCAGGATCAAGAACATCCACCATATCCTCATCATCAACAACCATATCCTCATCGAACCCACTGTCAGGAATTTTTTGAGATGGTTGCAGAAAAGTCGGGACAAGAACAGGATACGTTGTCCCCTTGAATTCACTCTGAACTGTTGGTTTATGACACTTTCGACAATTATCCAGATGATCAAACGAGATATATCCACATTTAGGGCAACGCATAGTCGCTTTTCCTTTTCCAAGAGAAATCTGCTTGTTAGGAGCCGTTACGAAATAACTATTACCTTTCTGATCATTTCGTTACGCAGGCCATGAATGGCCCAGGGTCGCTCGCTCCATGAATGGAGGAAAGCGGCCAGCTCCTTATGCCGTCTAGCCTTCCAGACGACGACATTATTTCATTACAACGGCTTCAACGTTCATGCCGGGCAGGCCTAAGTCTTTCATCAATTCGATTCAGTATTGCACATTCACGCCTCAAGAATCAAGCAATAATTCCAACAATCCAATCCATACCGATATCACAAGAGAGGGCCGAATGGGTAAGCGCGCCGATGGAAACAATATCCACCCCACTTCGGGCCACGGCGAGCACTGACTCCAGGGTAATGCCCCCCGAAGCCTCAACAAGGGCTCGGGAGGCGATGAGGCGAACCGCTTCCGCCATCATGACAGTATCCATGTTATCAAGCATAATGATATCCACCCCGCAGGCCAGGCACTCACGCACCTGCTCCAGGGAATCGGTTTCCACCTCGATGCGCAGGGTATGAGGAATTTTCCGCCGCAGCAGGGACACCGCTTGCGCAATCGATCCGCAGGCCGCGATATGATTGTCCTTGATGAGGATTCCGTCGGCAAGGTTAAAACGGTGATTATAGCCGCCGCCAACCTGAACCGCATATTTTTCGAGCATACGCAGGCCAGGTGTGGTTTTTCGGGTATCCGTAATCCGGACCGAGTACGACTGAACCTGTTCCACAAACCGGGCGGTGAGGGTGGCAATACCCGAAAGTCGCTGCAACAGATTCAGGGCCACCCGTTCGGCCTTTAACAGATCGACAACCGGACCGGCCACCGTAAACAGAAGGTCACCCGCCGCAACCCTGGTGCCATCTGCCACCATCCCTGCCACCACAATGGCAGGATTCTGCACCCAGAAGACCTCGGCGGCCACCGCTTCACCGCCAGCCACGACAAAAGACTCCCTGGCCACAATCCGGGCCATCCCCATCTCGTCCTGGCTAAAAATCGATTCACTGGTCAAATCGCCGCGCCCGATATCCTCGGCCAGAAAGGAACGGATCAGGGTATGCAGGGCAGCCTTATCCAAGATTTCTCAACCGTTGCTCAGATTCCACGATTTTAGCCAGGGTCGTATCCAGCTCCTCTTTTTTCTCTTTTTCCTTCATCACCACATCGGCCGGGGCATTGTTCAGAAATTTTTCACTGGTAAGCTTGGCATTAATCTGGGTAAGCTTGGCCTCGACCTTCTGCCGCTCGCGAGCAAGCTTTGCCGTCTCCTTCTCCACATCCACCAGCCCCTTAAGGGGAACATAAATCTCCATATCCTTATAGAGATAGGTAGCGGCATCGTCCGGTTTTTCCCCTTCCCCGGTGACCATCAGGGAGCTGAGCCGGGTCAGATCGGCAATGGTGGCGGCAAAGGACTTCAAGAAAGCAATACGCTCCGGGGAAGGACAGAGGATAAAGGCCTCGATCTGCATGGAGGGATGGACATCGGCCTCCGCCCGGATATTACGGATCCCGGT
>JANMTN010000200.1:0-10283 GCA_031390685.1 Desulfobulbaceae bacterium | reverse complement strand
TATTAAAAACAGTTACGTGATGAAAATATATGTTTCATTATGATACATTTTAACCTTCATCACGACCTGAGCTTCCCGGGTTGTTCCATTAACCCCATCCATTACTTTCATAGTTTTTTTCTCATTATGTCAGATTCAACTACATCTCAAGACATCTCCTCTCTCTATCGTTTCATGGCTCAATGCATGCAATACCCGGACCCGGAGTGGATGAACGATGATTTTTTTCAGGTATTCTACAATCTCCTGGGCACCTTTGGCGCTATCAGCGAAGGCAAGGAAATACGAGACGCCTTGGAACAATCTCCAGATTACATCGAAGACCTGCAGATAGAATACACCCGACTGTTCATCAATGGAGTTCCCCACGTGGTCGCTCCGCCCTATGCCTCGGTTTACATGGACCAATCTATTCAGGGGGCCTTTGCCCTTAAAACCTTGACTTTTTACCGGGAAAAAGGTTTTGCGATGGAAGAGTCTGCAGACCTCCCCGATCATCTTATCCACGAACTTGAATTCCTTTCACTCCTGACCGCAGAAGAAGATTTTGCCGGAGAGGAAGAATTTCTGAACAAGCTGTTTAGACCCTGGTACAAATGCTTTTGCCCCCGAGTCGCAGAAAAAACGCGCCATCCCTATTACAGGATGGTTGTAACCTTAATTGATTCTTTTACAAAGGAGGAAGAGGAAGATGGCTTTCAACTTAACGAGGCGTAAGTTCCTTCAGACGGTATCCCTGGCAGCAGCCGCGGTACCGCTGTCCAAGGTCGTCTCCGCTGAAACAGGTGTAGCCAAGGTATCCCTGGAAGCAAAGGGAACCATGGGCGACACAACTGTAGTCGGCGGACTGTGCGAGATGTGCTTCTGGCGCTGTCAGCTGGTAGGCAAGGTTCGCGATGGTCAGTTGATGAAACTTGAGGGCAACCCCAAGTCCATTGATAACGGTACGTCCATTTGCGCCCGCGGCAACGCCGGCGTCAAACTGCTCTACGATGTGGACCGCCTGAAATACCCCTTAAAGAACGTCGGAAAACGTGGTGAGCCTGTGTGGAAACGTATTTCCTGGCAGGAGGCGCTCGACGAGTGTGGCTCCAAGCTCAAGGCCGTTGTTGATCAGCATGGCCCACAGGGGATCTGCGTATTCCCCCATGGTGCCTCTGCCAAATACCCCATGCACTATTTTGAGCGCACGGTGGGCACCCACAATGTGAGTGAGGCCTCCTTCTTCCAGTGCCGTGGTATCCGCGACGCCGCTTATGTGGCCACCACCGGCAAGGCCCCCAATGAGACCGTTGACATGGCCAATGCCAAGGTCATCTTCCTCGTGGGCAGCCATCTTGGTGAGAACGTCCATGTATCCCATATCAAAGCCTATATCAAGGGTCTGCAGGGTGGCGCCAAACTGGTTGTAGCAGATCCCCGCTACTCCGCCGCTGCTGCCAAGTCCGATATCTGGGTCCAGATCAAACCAGGTACCGATACCGCCTATCTGCTGGCAATCATGAATTACCTGGTCAAAAACAATAAGTATGACAAGGAATTTGTAACCAAGCATACTGCCGGTTTTGACAAGTTCTCCGAGGCCATTAATGAATGGACCCTGGACAAAGCTGCCAAAGAGTGCGATATCCCAGCCGCCCAGATCAAGGAAGTAGCCGAGCTGCTGGCTGCCAATGCCCCGAATGTGTCCATCCATCCTGGCCGCCACGTATCCTGGTACGGCAATGACTTCCAGCGTGAGCGGGCCTTGGCCTGTCTGACCGGGCTCCTGGGCGCCTATTATGTGAAAGGTGGCTGGTTTGAACCCATGCCTGCCAAATTAGGCAAAACCAGCTGGGCTCCGCAGGAACATGGCAATGAACATAACCTCAACTTCGTCAGCGATAAAAAGGTTCACCCTTTCAATCCTCCCGGCACCCCTACCGAATTGATCCGTGACTGCGCGATCAGCGGCAAGCCTTATGCAATCAAGGGCTGTGTGGTCTGGGGCCAGAATCCCATGCAGACCATCCCTAAACAGGAGAAGATGAAACAGGTGTTCAACGCCATGGATTTTGTCATGTGCGTGGATGTCATGCCCACCGATGTTACCATGTGGGCCGATATCCTCCTGCCTGAGTCCTCCTATCTTGAGCGTCACGACGAGATCAAGGCTGGAACCGGCAGGATAAAAGCTGATGATCCATTACCGACCCAGTTCATCGCCCCCCGTATGCCCTTGGTAGCGCCCATGTTCGAGCGCAAGGACCAGGTCTATATCACCAATGAAATCGCCAAGCGTATGGGCCACGAGAAAGATATTCCGGTCCAGACCCTGGAAGAATTGGTGGACAAAACCTTGGAGCCAGCCAAGATCACTTTGGCCTCAGTCAAGGCCGAGGGCGGTATTCATCTCCAGCCTGGCACGTCTCCTTATACCATGCCCGAGAATTTCATGGTTCAGCTGTTCAATGAAGAGATCGCCGCTGCCGGTTTCCCCGGCGCCCCGACCTATGTATCAGTCGAAGGTGTGCCCACCGGATATGCCCGACTGCTCTATGGCCGTGCCCCGGTACATACCTTCAACCGCAGCCAGAACAACGTCTGGCTGAATCACGAAATGCCGGACAATCCTGTATGGATCAACGATGAAGTTGCCACTAAACTTGGTTTGAAAAATGGTGACACTGTCGGCTTTATCAACAGTGAAGGGGTCAAATCCCGTACCACCACTACGGTCAAGGTGACACCGGGCATCAGAAGAGATGCCGTCTATATGTACCATGGCTATGGATCCGCCAACCCCCTGATGACCGCAGGTGTCGGCAAAGGTGTTGACGACCAGAGTCTGATCACCAAGATTGCCGTTGACCCGGAGACCGGGTGTCATGGCATGCGTAACAACTTTGTTAAACTGACCAAGGATGGAAAAACCCTGGATATTCCAGCTTAACTAACCATAACCTTGAGCCCTTATCAGGAGGATATTTTCGATGCAATATGGAATGATCATTGATCTAGAACGCTGTGTAGGCTGTCATGCCTGCGCCATAGCCTGTAAGGCGGAGTGGGAGGTCCCGGTTGAGTTTGCCCGGGCCTGGGTCCGCCGCCTCGGACCGAGCAAAGTGGGAAAAGAGCTTGCCTCTACCTACTATCCCGGTCTCTGTAACCACTGTGCAAAACCACCCTGCGTGGATGTATGCCCTGCCGATCCGGTAGATGTAACCTTCAAAGATGCAAAATCGGGTAAGACCACCGTCAAATCAGTGGCCGCAACCTGGAAAGATCCCTTTAACGGAACTGTGCAGATTGACAAGAGTCGCTGTCTGGGCTGTGGTGCTTGTGCTGACGCCTGTCCTTATGGCGCCCGTTATGTCAACCCTGCTCTGGTCGATGATGTCTCATCCGACGGCAAGGCTGATAAATGCACCTACTGCATGCCACGCGTTGAGGCCGGACTTATTCCAGCCTGTGTTCAGACCTGTATCACCAATGCCCGTATCTTTGGCGACCTGGACGATCCAAAATCGGAGGTTGCCAAATATGTGAAGAAAGGCGCCAAAGGACTGGAGCCTAAAGGTGCCAGCATTGGACCCAATTCCCGTTACTACGGCAAGAAGAAAGATATCGCCCTTCTCTTCCAGGATTACACCCCTGAGCTTGCCGATATGGGTAATGTTAAACGCCGCGCGATGATGGCCTCCATGGTCAAACCCGCAATGCGCAAGGCCAGAGATCTTGGCCTGATTGGCTTGGCCGGAGCCATCCTCGTAAAAGGACTGAGTGAAGACAAAACTGACAAATAATTCCTTCGTCTGATTGACACTCATCAGTTACCTGAACAGCAAAAAGGGCTGTTAACCGATTCATTTGTTAACAGCCCTTTTTTTTATGAAAAACTTACTCACGGACACAGACTCAAGAAAAAAAATACAAATTTGTCATCATATATGCCCCTTCTATCCCTCCTGTCTCAATCGCCAGTTCAAGCCCTGCCGGGTGATCACGACCGTGCCCACTCACATCACCGCGTGCTTTTCGGCATGGAAGATAAGCGGCATCCAAACAATTTTATTAAAGCCCTTGCCCATGAGAATCAACGGATCGCCCTTCCGTCCTTCACTCTTCAGTCCGGGAAAACTCCCCAAGGCGATCACGATTAAAAAAATGAAACTACGGATTTTCATATTTCCTTGGAACTGATCAAGTTGTTTAAACTGGAGGGTATTTCAAAAAATCAGGATATGCGTTTAACGGGAGGACTTGACCATTGTTCAACGCGTAATAATATCCATTCCATATTCAACTTTACGGCAAGAAAAACTTGTTCACCATACAAATGGCGGCAGATTCGACCACGACAGCCATGAATACAATACATATCAACCTGATATTACGACATAAGATCGTATGATTCAGCCAACAACCTCCTCTTTTATCCGGCACAAACAACACCTTGTTTCTTTAGCGTAACGGTGATTTTTTTGCACCAGTCACATCAACCGCGCATCCACCAGTTACCATATTAACATCATATAATCAGTGAATTATAATTACTTGATTTTTTGGTATTTAAAATGCATAATATAATTCTAATATTAACTGTTCACACCCCAATTTCAGCGTTCTTGAACTGAAGGAATTGGAGAGAACCAAACTTATCTCATGAGCGCCTTGGAGGGCATTATGCAAAAAACGTTGATCAAATTCATTCCTTTTCTGATCATGGCATCCTTGTTAACACCAGGATGTACCAAGACAGGCACAACTCCGCACAAACTTGTTCCCCAGCACGGAACCTGTAGCGAATCAAGGATGATACCCCATACAGAGCCCCTCGTTTATATGGGAAGCGTCCTCAATGTTTCCAACAAGGAGAAAATCATTTCCATCGAGGTTGGCAAAGGCGCGGAGGCCAAGACGATCCTCGTAAAATTTGACGACAAGACCAAGGGCATTGAACACGCCGTGGCTGGCCAGGCCGCCATTATCAACTATGAGATGCGCGGCAAGGAGGCTTGGGCCACCGTCGTCAAACCAAAAATGGCCAAGTAACCATAGTAACATCATATAATCAGTGAATTATTACTTGATTTCTCCTTGGAGGGCTGTATGCAAAAAACGTTGATCAAATTTATTCCTTTTCTGATCATGGCATCCTTGTTAACACCAGGATGTACCAAGACAGGCACAACCCCGCACACACTTGTTCCCCAGCACGGAACCTGTAGCGAATCCAGGATGATACCCCATACAGAGCCCCTCGTTTATATGGAAGCGTCCTCGATGTTTCCAACAAGGCGAAAATCATTTCCATCGAGGTTGGCAAAGGCGCGGAGGCCAAGACGATCCTCGTAAAATTTGACGACAGGACCAAGGGCATTGAACACGCCGTGGCTGGCCATGCCTCCATTATCAATTATGAGATGCGCGGCAATGAGCCTTGGGCCACCGTCGTCAAACCAAAACTGGCCAAATTACCCGAAGGGGTCACCGAGCTAAAAACCGCTGATCTGAAGGCCATACTGGACAAGGGAGAAAAAATCATCCTGGTGGATTCACGTCCAGCCAAACGTTTTGCCCCCTCAAGCCTACCCGGCGCCATTAACATTCCCGTTGATGAATTCAAGACTCAGGCCAACAAACTCCCTGCAAATAAAGATGAAATCCTGGTATTTTACTGCGGAGGCCCCACGTGTGGCATGTCCACTGATTCCGCCGGTCAGGCGAAAAAAATGGGCTATAAGAATGTACGCGTCTATCTGGATGGAGAGCCAGCCTGGGTCAAGGCCGGCAATCCCACTTATGCCTCAAAAGAGTTTATCAGCAAGGGCAACATTGTCCTCGTTGATCTGCGCTCCGCCGAGAAATCTGCGGCTGGGCGCATCCCCAGGTCAGTGACCATCCCTTATGCCACGCTCAAGAACAAAATGGAAAGCCTCCCGAAAAAGGCCCCTTTTGTCCTGTATAGTGACAACACCGATGAGGCCATGAGCGCACTGAAAGATATGCGTGAGGCAGGACTGAAAAAGGTCTCTCTGGTTCCCGGGAATATTGATGGCTGGATCAAAGCCGGAGGCGAGACAACAACCGGCCCTGTGGTCAGTACCATCGAATGGAAACGGCAACTTGAAAAAGGCGAGGTCTCCGTGGCAGATTTCCTGAATGTTGCGGACGGCAGTGCAACAGATGCCGTAATTCTTGATGTTCGTACCAAGGATGAGAGCGCGTCTGGAAAGTACAAAAACTCCGTGTCTATCCCTCTGGACCAATTGGCAAGCCGCAAGGGAGAATTGCCCAAGGACAAAAAAATCTATGCCCTCTGCACCACCGGAGCACGGGCTGAGATGGCGGCAAAAGAGCTGAACAAAAATGGTTATAACGCCTTTTACCTGGTTGGCGATGTCGTCTGTAAGAGCAATGACTGCACCATAGCAGAGTAACAGATCAAAGAACGCGGAAAAGACGTTTCGCTTTCTTTATAAACCATCCGGTAAAGGGAAGAGGCATACAGCACAGTATGCCTCTTCCCTTTTTTTTTATTCCCGGGTATTCTGCAGCGGCTTTACAGGTCTGCCATTTCCTTTTTTTATTCTCTTTTTCTTCCAGGTATCTTCATGAGCACAGATGATAAAAAGATTATCTATTCGATGATCAAGGTAAGCAAATACTACGACAGCAAGCCCATTCTCAAGGACATCTCCCTTTCCTATTATTATGGCGCCAAGATCGGAGTCCTGGGACTGAACGGCTCCGGCAAGTCCACCCTGCTGCGCATCCTGGCAGGCATTGACACCGAGTTTAACGGAGAGACCATTCTCTCGCCGGGGCTCACCATCGACTATCTGGATCAGGAGCCCAAACTTGACCCGGAAAAAACCGTCAGGCAGATTGTCGAAGAAGGAGTCCAGGGTACCGTTGACCTGCTGCATGAGTTTAACGTCATCAATGAAAAATTTGCCGAACCCATGAGCGATGACGCAATGCAGGCGCTCATTGACCGACAGGGCGAGGTTCAGGATAAACTGGACACCCTGAACGCCTGGGACCTGGACAGCAAACTGGAAATGGCCATGGACGCCCTGCGCTGCCCGGCACCAGATACCCTGTGCGCAATCCTCTCCGGGGGTGAAAAACGACGGGTAGCCCTCTGCCGCATCCTCTTGAAACAACCGGATATCCTCCTGCTTGATGAGCCCACCAATCATCTGGACGCCGAGTCAGTCTCCTGGCTGGAGCAGCACCTGCAGCAATACGCCGGAACCATTATTGCCGTAACCCATGATCGCTATTTTCTCGACAATGTTGCCGGGTGGATTCTGGAGCTTGACCGCGGCATTGGCATTCCCTGGAAGGGAAACTATTCATCCTGGCTGGAACAGAAGGAAAAACGGATAGCAACTGAAGAAAAATCAGAGAGTGATCGGCGGCGGACCCTGCAACGGGAACTGGAATGGATCCGGATGTCAGCCAAGGGCCGACGGACAAAATCCAAGGCCAGGATCAGTTCCTACGAACAACTGCTGAGTCAGGAGTCCGAAAAAATGGCCCAGGATCTGCAGATCTTTATTCCACCCGGCCCCCGTCTTGGCAAGGTGGTGATTGAAGCGGAACATGTGCGCAAGGCCTTAGGCGACAAATTGCTTGTTGAAGATCTGAACTTCAAACTCCCGGCCGGTGGTATCGTCGGGGTGATTGGCCCCAACGGCGCCGGCAAGTCCACCCTCTTCAGGATGATCACCGGGCAGGATACTCCAGATGCAGGCACTATTCGCCTGGGCGAGACGGTCAAACTTGCCTATGTTGACCAGGAGCGTGACGTCCTAAACCCGGATCAGACAATCTGGGAGGCGGTCTCCGAAGGCCAGGAAACCGTCTGGCTCGGTACCAAGGAGATTAATTCCCGGGCCTATGTGGCCAAATTCAACTTTTCCGGCTCAGCCCAGCAGAAAAAAGTGGGTCTGCTCTCAGGCGGCCAGCGCAACAGGGTCCATCTGGCACGAATACTCAAGGAAGGGGGCAACGTTCTGCTCCTCGATGAGCCCACCAACGATCTGGATATCAACACCATGCGGGCACTCGAAGAGGCCCTGATCAATTTCGGCGGCTGCGCCGTTGTCATCAGCCATGACCGCTGGTTTCTCGACCGGATCGCCACGCACATTCTCGCCTTTGAGGGTGATTCGCAGGTGGTCTGGTTTGAGGGAAATTACTCGGATTATGAAAAAGATCGCAAGGCACGACTGGGTGCTGCGGCTGACCAGCCGCACCGCATTAAGTACCGGCAGCTGACCAGGTAATAAATAAAAACGATTAAAGCTCCCGCAGCAACGCCAATAAGGTTTCAAGCTGCGGGAGCTTTTCCTTGGCAACGGTCAGCGGTCCCTCCCGGCAATCTTTCTCGATGGCCATCATAAATTCTTTGTTTCAACACAAATCGTTCACACTGTTTCTCCTGCAATCAATATTTTTCTCAGCCTTCAGCCTTACTCGCCTCAATCAGCGAAGAAAAATCAATTGCCCCAGCCCTGATTAACTGCAACTTCTCCTGATACAGTCCAACTACCGTTGAACTCATGCCCCCGGGCGTCTGGCCGCCATCAAGGATACAGGCAATCCCATTCCCAAAAAACCGGCGCACCTCATCGGCCGTGCGGGCGGCAGGCATCCCCGACAGGTTGGCGCTGGTCGCAGTCATCGGCCTGCCCCACATCTGACCGAAGATCCTGGCCACCGGATGCGGGGAGATCCGCACTCCGATTCCAGCGCCATTCCCGGTCAGCATTGATGAAAGGGTGGTTACAGCCGGAAACACCAAGGTCAGAGGGCCGGGCCAGAAGGCCTCCATCAGCGGCCTGTACGCAGGAGGAATCGAACTTGCCAGGCTGGGCAACTGGCTTTCATTCTGGATAAGAACCAGAAATGGTTTGTGGCAGGGACGTCCCTTCAACCTGAACAGATCAGTCAGGGCCTTTTCATTATACGGATCAACGGCCAGCCCATAAAAGGTCTCTGTGGGAAAGGCGACGACCCCCCCCTGCACAAGAACCGAGACGGCCAGCCGGTACTCCTTATCCGAGGGGCTGAGAGGCAGATCATGACCGGGACGCTCAACCTTCAATATTCCTGGCCTTTTCCTCGACTTCTCTGATCATCTCCAGCTTGAACTCCTGCATCCTGGCAGCAAGCCCCTTATCTTCCAGGGCAAGGATACGGGCGGCAAGGACCGCGCCATTCTTGGCCCCGGACTTGCCTATCCCCATGGTGGCAACCGGTATTCCTGGCGGCATCTGCACCGTGGACAACAGGGCGTCCAGTCCATGCAGAGGCGAGGCGTCAAGGGGCACCCCGATGACCGGCAGGTCGGTATGGGCGGCCAGGACTCCAGCCAGATGGGCCGCCATCCCGGCGCCGGCGATAATAACTTTCAATCCCCGCTGCTGGGCCGTACTGGCCCAGCGGACCGCCCGCTCCGGGGTTCTATGGGCTGACGCCACCGTCATCTCATACGGTATATGCATTTGTTTAAGAAAATCCGCCGCCGCCTGCATAACCGGCAGATCCGAATCACTGCCCATGACAATACCCACCATCGCCTGTACCGCCTGCTTTTCAGGACGCCGCAAGGCCTTGGCACCGATGTCACGCCGGCAATAACAACCCGTCCACTGGATACAATCTACAGCCTTATAGGCCTGTTCAATGGCCTTTGCCAGGGTCTTGCCCACGGCTGTCACCCCCAGAACCCGGCCACCAGCCGTGACCGTCCGCTCATTCTTGATAGCTGTTCCGGCATGAAAGACCTGCACCCCGGGCTCCTTGGCCGCCCTGGCCAGTCCCTTGATGACCATGCCCGTTTTATAGCTGCCCGGATATCCGCCAGAGGACATCACCACACACACGGTTGGCCGCGGGTCGATATTTATCTCAATTGCATCCAGACACCCATCAATCACCGCCTCAAAGATATCGACCACATCACTTTTCAGCCGCATCAGCAAGGGCTGGGCCTCAGGATCGCCAAAACGGCAGTTAAACTCCAGGACGTTAACCTTATCCCCTGCAATCATCAAACCGGCATAGAGCATCCCTTTGAAAGGCCGGCCCTCAGCAGCCATACCCTGAATAGTGGGCAGCATCACCTTGTTCATGACAAAATCGGCGATGGCCTCAGTTACCACCGGGGCAGGCGAATACGCGCCCATCCCGCCGGTATTCGGCCCCTTGTCCCCATCATAGATGGCCTTATGGTCCTGGGACGTCGGCAGAGGAAGAACAGTCTTGCCATCGGTAAAGGCGATAAA
>JANMTN010000262.1:0-2340 GCA_031390685.1 Desulfobulbaceae bacterium | reverse complement strand
CTGGTGAGGAAGTTGATGGAATTAAACGGGTGGCGTAAACTGGACTGGTAGAGGTCCGCACTGCCGGCAATGCGAGTGGCCAGTTTGCCCACGGTATCATCAAGGCCAGCCATGAAGGCGCGAACATCATCGCGGAACATGCCGTTCCATTCGGCCCAGCGCGCATCGGTGGAAAACGTCCCCACCTGATAGAGACCGGCGGCGTCCCAGGCCTCGGCAATGATCTTGGTGGCGCGCAGGACCGGGTCTTCGGCGATCAGCTCGATCATGGGCGGATTGGCCAGGAGCTGCCCTGAGGTGTCCCGGCCAAGAATGGAGGCGAGGTCGAAACGGAAGCCGTCAACGTGCATCTCCATGACCCAGTAGCGCAGCGCATCTTTGATCAGCTCCCTGACTACCGGGTGGTTGCAGTTCATGGTGTTGCCGCAGCCGGAAAAGTTCAGATATTCATAGGTGTCATGGTCCAGCAGATAATAGATGCGGTTGTCTATACCCCGGAAGCTGCTGGTGACCCCGTCATATTTGCCCTCGCCGGTGTGATTGAAAACCATGTCGAGAATGACCTCAATGCCGGCCTGGTGCAGGGCCAGAACCAGGGCCTTGAATTCATTGATGTGCTGGGCCTTGTCGGCGGCATAGCCGGATTTTAAGGCGAAAAAAGATATGGGGTTGTAACCCCAGAAATTCTTCAGCAGTTTGCCGCTTACCGGATCTCTGAATACATTGTCGTTTTCATCAAATTCGGTTACCGGCATCAGTTCCACGGCCGTGATGCCCAGCTCTTGCAGGTAAGGGATCTTTTCTATCAGGCCGCGGTATGTCCCGGGGTGGGCTACTTTTGAGCTTGGGTGACGGGTGAAGCCGCGGACATGCAGTTCGTAGATGATGGATCGGGCCAGAGGGATGTTGAGTGGTTGATCGTCCTGCCAATCGAAATCGTGTTTGATGATTTCGCATCTGGGCCTATCCGGCTCAGATGGTTTTTCTCCCCAGGCCCGAGGGGTGTGAATATGACTTACGGGGTCAAGGAGCAGGATCTGCTCGTCGTACACCAGGCCATTTGTCTCTTTCGACATTGGCCCTTTGATCCGGTAGCCGTACCTCAGGTCGTCCCTGTCTGTTTTGAGCAGGATATGCCAGAGATCACCTGTCCTGTTGATCTCGTGGTGCAGGGCGATGGCCGTCTGTTGTCGGGGTGTCTTTGTGGTCTCCGGCAGATCAATGACCAGCGTGACCTCCTGGGCATGTCGCGCGAAGATCGAAAAATTGATACCTTTACTGAGGATGGTGCATCCAATTGGGAGGGCGGATCCTCGGCTGGTGGAGAAAGATTTTTTTTTCTTGGACATTTTGATAATGAGAACTATAATTTTATACAAGTTTTAGTGCTGATTGGATCGATAATGTGGACTGTAAATTATAGAATACACGAGGAAGGGGGAAAGCAGAAAGACTTTGTTGCTTATCTCTCTTATCATATTGTTTCATCGGTGTTTAATCCGGCTGTCAGCTTCTGTGGCCACAAAAAGGAGGAGCTCGCTATGGGTATGTTTCAAAGGCTTTCGATGAGTGATTCCACAATCAGGACCATTGACTGGGGGATGACCCCTGACTTGAGTTTTGGCACATTTGAATCCTGGGGTGGACGGGAGCGGGTGCGCAATAACAGTGAACGGATCTGTTATTTTTTTATTGATAACTGGGGCCCGGAACCTAAACTCTGTCTGATGGAGCGGGGGGTGAAGCATGCCCGGATCCTGGCCGAGATAGACGTTCCGGTTGCGATGGTCAAGGAGTGCGTGCGCCAGCAGGGGAGTTCTTCGGCCTTTGAGAAGAGTTATGCCATTAACGGCGTCATCAAGGAGTGGCTGATCCATAATGTTGTTGAGGCCCAAGGCGATGCGTATGTCAAACCGGTGTATGTGGTTACAGCGGTTGAGGATATGGGCGCTCTTCCCTTGTCGGGCGTTCGCCCCTTTACCGGCGAGAGATGTGTTCTGCCCGCTGAGCCCGCCATGATTAATGACGATCAGATTGAACCTCTGATTAAAAAGGGCAATTTTTTCGATTCCGCCCTGAATCCTCAGGGCGGATTTGACAACGCGCTGGTCGATAATGGCGATGGCCTCACCGTAACTGACGAGCGGACCGGAGTCATGTGGCAGCGGGGCGGGCTTGATATTGCCTCCAGCCGTACCCTGCGGCGCAATATTGAGAAGCTGAACAGCGAAGGATTTGCCGGATTTCATGACTGGCGATTGCCGACCATGGAAGAGGCCCTGTCGCTCATGGAGCCGGTAATGAACAAGAAGGGGCTCTATCTGCATCCCTGCTTTTCCA
>JANMTN010000258.1:0-3876 GCA_031390685.1 Desulfobulbaceae bacterium | reverse complement strand
CATGAGTATAGAAATGCTATTGAACTTTTTCCATCTATCCGTGCATATTTAAAAGGAACTTTTACCATTGTAAAAAAATCCGCCAGCGGTCAGGATAAAGGTATTCAAGTTAACGACTGGAGTGAAATGATACAAACGGTTCGGAGTGAAACATTTAAAGGAAGTCATCTCCAGCGTTATAAGGGTCTTGGGGAAATGAATCCTGAGCAACTTTGGGATACCACAATGAATCCCGAAAATAGAGTTCTGGTGCAGGTAACTATCAATGATGCAGAACAGGCTGATGATATGTTTACTACCCTTATGGGAGATAAGGTGGAACCGAGAAGAGAGTTTATCCAGAATCATGCCTTGGAGGTAACTTCTCTGGATATTTAATCTTTTCATTTTTTGTGTAAATAATTATAAATTGTAATTATTTGTCATGATAACAATAAATAAGATTCACTTTTTTGTGAATCTTGCAATGTTTAATAAATAGAGTTTTTTATGACTACGGAAAAAAATCAAGAAAAACAACCGACCATATCCATAGAAAAGGAGCTGCAAAAATCCTATCTTGATTATGCCATGAGCGTAATTATTGGCCGGGCCCTGCCTGATATACGTGATGGTCTTAAGCCTGTGCATCGTCGTGCCCTTTTTGCAATGCGGGAACTTGGTGTTTTTTATAACAGGCCGTATGTAAAATCGGCGCGTATCGTCGGTGATGTCATTGGTAAATACCATCCGCATGGTGATACAGCTGCTTATGATACTATTGTCCGCATGGCTCAGAGTTTTTCTATGCGCTATCCGTTGGTTGATGGTCAAGGTAACTTTGGTTCTATGGATGGTGATTCACCTGCAGCCATGCGTTATACTGAAGCCAGAATGACCAGAATAGATAGGGAGATTGTAGCTGATTTAGAAAAGGAAACTGTTGATTTTGTCCCGACCTATGATAATTCCATGACAGAACCTTCGGTTATGCCCAGTAAGATACCTACGTTATTGATAAACGGTTCCTCTGGTATTGCTGTTGGTATGGCCACGAATATTCCCCCGCATAATTTAACCGAGGTCATGGATGGATTAATTGCCTTGGTGGATAATCCTGATATTACGGTTCATGAATTGATTACCCATATTACCGGACCGGATTTTCCTACCGGGGCCCTTATATGCGGTCGTTCCGGCATCAGAGAGGCCTATGAAACGGGCCGTGGCAGTGTCCTGATGCGTTCCGTGACCCATATTGAAAAAATGAAGGATGGGAAGCGAGAGGCCATCATCATTACCGAAATTCCCTATCAACAGAACAAGGCAACCCTTGTTGAAAAGATTGCTATTCTGGTGAAGGATAAAAAAATAACCTCTATTTCTGAGGTACGGGATGAATCAGACAGGCATGGAATGCGCATTGTCCTGGAGCTGAAAAAGGATGAGATAGCAGATATTGTCATTAATCAACTCTATAAAATGACACCGTTACAGCGTTCATTCGGTATAATATTATTGGCTATTGTCAATAATAGACCGGAGGTTTTAAATCTTAAACAGATTTTAGAGCACTTTGTCCTCCATCGTCGAACCATTGTTTACAGACGAACAGCCTTTGAGTTGAATAAAGCCAGGGAGAGAGCTCATTTATTGGAAGGACTCAAGGTTGCCATTACTAATCTTGATGATGTCGTTCAATTAATACGCGGTTCCCAAAATCCTGTGGAGGCCAAAGACGAACTTATCAGACGTTTTGATTTTTCAGAGATTCAGGCCCAATCCATTCTGGACATGCGACTGCAACGTCTTACCGGTCTGGAACGAGATAAAATTATAACTGATTATAATGAAGTAATGCAGGAAATAGAAAGACTTGTAAAGATTCTGGGAGATGAATCACTGGTCATACAGATTATTCGTGATGAATTTCTCGAAATTAAAGAGACTTATGGGGATGACAGACGAACAGAGATCATTGACGCGGTTGATGAAATTCTGCTTGAAGACATGATTATACCTGAGGATATGGCTGTTACTGTTACCCATTCAGGATATATCAAACGTAATCCCGTATGTTTGTATCGCTCTCAGCACCGAGGAGGTAAGGGGGTTCGTGGAGTTACCAATATTGATGAAGATTTTGTCACCAATCTTTATGTTGCTTCCACCCTTGACATCTTTCTTTTTTTCACCAATCATGGAAAAATATTTTGGCGGAAAGTCTATCAATTACCACTGGCAAGTCGTATAGCCAGAGGAAAGGCCATTGTTAATCTTCTTAATCTGGCTGAAGGAGAGAAGGTTGCGGCTATCCTGCCTATCTCCAATTTTGAAGATAAGAGCGCGGAAAAAACTGTTTTGATGGTTACCCGGTCTGGACGGGTGAAAAAAACAAGTCTTCAGGAGTTTAGCAAACCTTTGAAAAGAGGGAAAAGGGCACTTACAATTAAAGAAGGAGATGAGATTATTGCCGCCCATATCCTTAATGGCAATGATACCGTTCTGCTTATCTCCTCCAAGGGCATATCTATTCGTTTTCATGAATCTGATATTCGTACCATGGGGCGTACAGCCGCCGGCGTGAATGGAATTAATCTGGCAGAAGGTGATTTTGTGGTGGGGGCCATTGTTATTTCATCTGAGACCTCTATCCTGACTGTTACAGAAAATGGTTACGGGAAAAGAAGTCCGGTCGATGAATATCGTATTCAGAGAAGGGGTGGAAAGGGAATATTTGCGATCAAGGCCAGTGATCGTAATGGCGCGGTAATTGGCGCCATGCAGGTAGATAATGATAGTGAGGTTATTCTGATTGCTGATTCCGGAAAGATGATTCGGATGCCACTGGAAAATCTGCGGGTAATTGGCAGAACAACGCAAGGAGTTCGTCTTATTAATCTGGAAGAGGGAGAAAAGGTAGTGGCCATGGATAAAGTGGCCCGCGAAGAACCTGAGGACGAGGAGTCAACAGACGACGAATCCACCAATGAGTAACAAAGCAAAAATAGCAGTTATCGGCGCTGGTTCCTGGGGGACAGCTCTAGCAGGTGTTCTTTCTGAGAAGGGATTAGAGACCACCCTGTGGGGACATAATCCAGACCATATTGCCGCCTTGAAGCGTGATCGGGAAAACAAAAAATATCTTCCCGGATACCATTTCGTTCAATCGTTGCAGATCACTTCTGATCTGGATGTTGCCGTAAAAGATTGTGCAACGGTATGTATGGTTGTTCCTTCTCATGGTTTTCGTCTGGTTTTTAAAGATGTTTTCCTTTTTTTGGAAAAAGGGTGTCACGTTATCTCGGCAGTAAAAGGGATAGAAAATGAAACCCTTATGACTATGACTCAGGTTATGACCGAGATCATAGAAGCGGGAGCTGAAGAAAAAGAGATATCGTTGGCAGTTCTTTCGGGGCCTTCTTTTGCAAAAGAGGTGGCCATGGGTATGCCCACGGCGGTTACTCTTGGTTGTACCCAGATTGAAAAAGCAAAAGCCCTTCAGCATATTTTGGGAACGGAACGTTTCCGAGTATATGCCAGCACTGATGTGATAGGGATTGAGATAAGCGCGGCTTTGAAAAATATAGTGGCCATTGCTGCTGGAATCAGTGACGGGCTAGGTTATGGACTCAACAGTCGGGCAGCACTTATTACCAGGGGACTTGCAGAAATAAAAAGGCTCGGAGTCAAAATGGGTGCGGACCCCCGGACCTTTTTTGGTTTGAGTGGTCTTGGTGATCTGGTCCTTACCTGCACCGGTGATCTGAGTCGTAACCGGACAGTAGGTCTAAAGCTGGGACAAGTAAAAAAACTTTCTGTTATCCTTGATGAGATGACAATGGTGGCAGAAGGGGTCAAAACGACTCAATCTGTTTATGATCTTGCCAGGCGGCT
>JANMTN010000244.1:0-4522 GCA_031390685.1 Desulfobulbaceae bacterium | reverse complement strand
GATTCCCTTTGCCGTTTGACCTATTTCGGTTTTCATTCCCTGCAGTTGGTGGACAAAAAAGGCTGCCGGCCCTTTGATGCGGATCGGCATGGGATGGCGGTGGCGGAAGGCGCGGCCATGCTGTTGCTGACCACGGAAAGGCCGGACACCCCCTTGGCTGAACTCCTTGGCGCCGGGCTTTCCTGTGATGCCTATCACCCGGCCGCCCCTCATCCTGAGGGCCGGGGCGCTCTTATGGCCATGCGGGCGGCGCTTGTTGATGCCGGTCTTGATCCCGCGGACATCGATTACATCAATCTGCACGGTACCGGCACCCCGGAAAACGATCTGGCCGAGTCCAAGGCCATCAGGGCACTCTTTGCCACACCACCTTCGTTTTCCTCCATCAAAGGGGCAACGGGCCATAGCCTGGCTGCCTCCGGCGCCATTGAGGCGGTGGTGGCGGTGATTGCTGTTGCCAAAGACTTTCTGCCTGCCAACACCGGTTGGCACAAGCTGGATCCTGCCATTGGTCTCACCCCGTTGACGCAGCCGACCAGTCAGCGGACCACGGCCGTTCTCAGCAACTCTTTCGGATTCGGCGGCAATAACGGCTGTCTGGTGATCTCCAAGGCGGACAGCTTGGCATCGCCACCACCTGCGCCCAGAAGATCCAGCGCCGGGCTGGCCGTTCACGGCTGTTCCTGCCTGACCGGCGCCGGGGACACTGTGGCCACCATGTCCCGGCTTGCCCAGGGACTCCCTGTTGCCGGCATGGTGGATCTGGGCAGCCTCTCAGAAAACCTGCCGTCACGTCTGGTCCGCCGTCTGAAACGGCTGCCGCGAATGACGCTGTCCCTGGCGTCCGGCGCCCATGCCGATTCCGGCTTCGAGGCAAACCCATCCGCCGTGTTTATGGGCACCGGCTGGGGCGCGCTTTCGGAAACCTATGATTTTCTGACCCGCCTGACCGATTCGCAGGAACAGTTTCCCAGCCCCACCGACTTTGTCGGCTCCGTTCATAACGGGCCTGCCGGTCAGGCGGCCATCATGTTCGGGGCAACCGGGGCCAATATTACGGCCAGTGGCGGTGATTATTCCTTTGAACAGGCACTGCTGGCGGCAGACCTTCTGATGGGAGAGGGGGAAGAGAGCTGTCTTGTCCTTGGCGCCGATGAGGGTCACAAGGTACTGTCCCCGCTGCTTGATCCCTCTATTGCCCCTGGATCCTCTCTGGCCGACGGCGGCGGCGCCTTGTTTCTGAGCAGGAATAGCGAGGGCGCGCGTTGTCATGTCCAGGTTCCGTTTTATCAGAGCAGCGCCACAGAGGGGTGCATCGATTCTCTGATAGAGGCCCTGGGCGGGGTTCAGACCCTGAATGGCAAATATGCGCTCCTGCTGGCAGGCATCCCGGCAGCGGTAAGGGAAGAGGGTGAAGGGCAGCTGGCACGCTTCAGGGAACAATCCGGATGCAAGGCCCCGGTGATCCGCTACCGCGAATTGACGGGTGAGTTTGCCTCGGCCTCGGCCGTGGCTGCGGTCATGGCTGTTTCCTTTCTTGCTTCGGAGCAGGTATCAGGAGATGCTCAGGCGCTGGAGAGTAACAAGCAGGGTATTCTGGTACTTGGCTTAGGGGCTTATCTTTCTGCCATGGAATTTACCCGCCCATGAGGATCCTGCTCATCTCACCCAATACCCTCACCGTTCCCTATCCGGTCTATCCCATCGGCCTTGATTATGTTGCGGGGGGTATTTCGGCTGATCATCAGGTCAGGATCGCGGACATGAATACCCATTCGCTTGCGGCCCTGGAAGAGATCCTGCGGGACTTCTCACCGGAGATTATCGGACTGTCCTGCCGGAACATCGACAACACCGAGGCTGGTGATCCCCTGTTTTTTATCAGTGAATACCGCAAGCTGGTGGTCTGGTTGCGGGAACGGTCGAAAGCGTTGCTGGTCGGCGGCGGCAGTGGTTTTACCATTATGCCGGAGCGTGTTTTTGCGGCCCTGGGAGTGGATTACGGGATCATCGGCGAGGGGGAGCGGTTCGGCCTGCTTGTGGATGCCATCCACCATGGCAGGGACCTGGCGCAGGTCCCTGGCGTCATCTCCTCTTGTTCCTCTCCCGAGATACCCGAGCCCTGGGCTGGAAAACAGGTGCGTAAATTCCAGCCTGATGCCTCGCATGTAGAGTTTTACCTCAACAAAGGGGGCATGCTGAATCTGCAGACCAAACGGGGCTGCTCCTTCAACTGCATCTATTGCCCCTATCCCCATATCGAAGGAAAGAGGCATCGATTAGCAAACCCTTTGGAGGTGGCCCGGATGGCCATGGACCTGCAGGAGGCCGGGGCAAAATATCTTTTTATCACCGACTCGGCCTTTAACTCAGATATGGCCCATAGTCTGGCCGTGGCCAAAGCCTTCAAGTCCACCGGTGTCTCCATCCCCTGGGGCGGCTTTTTTGCCCCACTCAGACTGCCGGCTGATTATTTTTCCATCATGGCCGACGCCGGTCTCAAACATGTGGAATTCGGGACCGAGTCCATGTCGGCGACTATGCTTGCAACCTACCGGAAGCCCTTTGGTGTCGACGAGGTCTTTGCCGCCCACAAGCAGGCCCTGGATGCCGGACTGCATGTGGCCCATTACTTCCTTCTGGGCGGTCCCGGAGAATCTGCCGCCACGGTCACGGAATCCCTTGAACACATCGAAAGGCTCAACAGGACGGCGCTGTTTTTTTTCATCGGGATCCGCATCTATCCCCATACCGCCCTTTATGATATTGCCATGGATGAGGGAAAGATAAGCCCTGCGACCGATATGCTGGAGCCTGTTTTTTACCAGGCTGATGCTATTGATCGCGACGGCATCGAGGCCCTGGTCACGGCAAGGGCGGGTAAACGAATAAACTGGATTATCGGCTCCGGTGGTGCCAGGAGCGCGGCCACGGTCAAAAAGATGTATGATCGCGGGCATAGCGGGCCACTCTGGGAGTTTCTTGCCCGTTGACAGGGTGTTGCTTTGTAGCAGACTCATGTTGATGATTTTCGATCAAGGTGGTATGAGAAAGAGGCTTTTTATTATTCCAGAACAACAGGGGAGTAAATCCCGGATGTTGCTTTCTTTGATTTTTACACTGGACTTGATGCGATAACTTATGGTATTTCTTTGTCGAAGTAATAAAAATGGAAAGCGATGAGATCGTCGCCCGGGTGACAACGGATGGTCAATCTCCCTGGTTTTCCGGTCATTTCCCCGATAATCCGATCCTGCCGGGAATTGCCCAGTTAAAAATGGTTGCCGACACTATTGCCGCATCGAGGGAAGATGACTTGCGGATGACGGGTTTGAGCCGGGTCAAATTCAGAAAGATTGTCAGGCCTGGCGAGCCCCTTGACATTTACGCCACAACCGGCAAATTAAAAGATCAGTATGCGTTCCGGATAACCAGCGGTAATGAAGAGGTTTGTTCCGGTATGATGCTTTTAGAGACCGTTATGAAATGAGCAAGGCTTTTTCTTGCTCATTTCATTTACGGACTCTTATGCCGCCCCAAAGAAACAGCCAGTCTTTTTTGACTGTTTCTTTGAGGCGGCGTCTTGCCGATAACAATACACAAGAGACCGTTATGCCGTCTCAGATTTTATAACGACTTCACCAAAAAAAAACAAGATATAGAGAATCCTATGAACAACGACATTAGTCAGACCATCACCCGCATCGCTGAAATTATCATCAACGAGCTGAAGCTGGAAGATGTTACTCCCCAGACCTTTGATCCTGACCTTGATCTCGTCGATGAGGTCGGCATTGACTCCATGGATCTGGCGACTATTGCCCTGGTCCTGCGTGACGAATACGGCATCCGGATTGACGAAGACGATTATCCCAAGCTGACCACCGTACGCATCATCGCCGAGTACATCAATACCAAGCTGACCAGTGGCGAATAAGTGACTGCGCCGGCCCAGGAGTATAAATTCTCCGAGATCATAGCAGACCCGGTTATCAGGGAAAGGTGGGAAAAAGTACGCCAGTATTTTTTCCTCCGTGAGTCCACCTATGATATGAGCAACCGCTGCAATATCCGCTGTGAAGGCTGTTATTACTTTGCCGGCGAAAAGCAGTTTGCCGAGGAAAACAGGGATGCGGCAGCCTGGAGACAGCTTCTGGAGGCTGAAAAGGCCCGCGGAATAACCTTTGTCGTGCTTGCCGGGGCGGAACCGTCACTGGTGCCGGAGCTGTGTGAGGTCTGCCATGGGGTAATCCCCCTGGGGGCCATCGCCAGCAATGGCTTGATAGGTATCAAGCGGGAAATAGATTACCGGATCCATCTCTCGGTCTGGGGTAATGACCGGACCAGCCTTGCTATCAGAAAGGCCCAGACATGCTGGTCCGGCAGATAGCAAACTACAAGGATGACCCCCGGGCCGTCTTTGTCTATACCTTCAGCCCGGTCAACATCGACGAGGCGAGAGAGGTGACGGAACTTCTGGCCAGGAATGGCCTGAAAATCACCTTCAACATGTTTTCCGCCC
>JANMTN010000234.1:0-6090 GCA_031390685.1 Desulfobulbaceae bacterium | reverse complement strand
TGGAAAATATCATTGAGCGCGGGGTGGCCCTTGCCAGCGGCGACTCCATTGAGGTCCAGCATCTGCCTGAAGACCTGCGGGGCACCTGCTTTCAGACCTTCCGCCGAAAAAGTGGCACCATCCCCACTCTTGCCGACCAGGAGCAGGCCTATATCGAATGGGTATTAAAGGAGCAAGGGGAAAATAAGAGCCTGGCCGCCCAGGCATTGGGGATTGACCGGGTTTCGCTGTGGCGTAAGATCAAGAAATACGAGTTGGAAGGATAAAAAAACAGAGGGGATCTTCGCAAGCGGCAACAGCACATTTGCAAAGATCCCCTGAGCAGAGAACGAGAGTTTGGGTCCTTTACTTATTAATGACCGCCCACCTTGAGGATGCCGCTGGCCGCAAGCACCAGAATGCCAATCTCGACAATAGCCATAATCCCCATGGCCCTGTCACCACGGGCAAAAAGACCAGGGATAATAACGCCATAGCAGAGGATGGTGATTCCGGCAAGGATGGCCACCGGCAGGAAATTGAGAAAATCTGCATATCCCAGCAGTGAGAACCAGGCCCAGCCGTTCAGCACATGTTGCGGGGCACGAGCCCCGGCCTCCTGCAGGGCTGCCGCATCTTGCTGGGCATGAACCTTGACCTTGAGGGAATGCCCTTCCGGAATATACTTGTTTTCAACGGTAGTCAGATAAACTCCTGATTTCGTGGCCCACAGGGTGGAAATATCCTCTAAGGGGATGAGGGGTTTCATGATCCCGAAGACATACAGGCCAAAGGTGATGACCATCAGCAGCAGCCCGGTATACATCCCTTTTTCCAGGATCCTTGCATACTGGAGCTGTTCAATGGATGCTTCTTTTGTTGGTGTGTTTGTTGTACTCATAATCTATTTCTCCTTAGGCACGCTGTGCCTCACATATTTTAGGCGCCATTACGAAATAACTATTACATCTTTGACCTTTCGTTACGGCTCCTTATGCCGGTTCCGAGACTTCCAATGTTACAGTTATTTTCTGACAACGGCTCATCATAAAACACTGGTCGCTTACTGATGGGCCTCGCCTGTCGCAGGTGCGGCATGCTCCACCTGTTGAGACACCACCGGCTTAGCATCATTCACCTTTTCATATTCCTGCCAACCCTTCTGGATAGCCTTCCCGCCTGAAAAAAGAAGGACTATAATAACCATCCAGCGGATGAATCCCGGCTTGGCCACCTTGAGCAGACGGACACCGATAAAAGACCCCAGCATGATACCGATAAGAGAGGGCACCACCATCATGGGAATGATACAGCCCTGGTTGAAATAGATCCAGGCAGCTGAGGTATCGGTGATAGAGAGGAGGAACTTGGAGGTTGCCACTGAGATCTTGAGGGGCGCACCCATGAGCAGGTTAAGGACAGGCACATTGGCCCAGCCAGCGCCCAGCCCGAACATACCGGCCATAAAACCGATGAGGACAAAGAGAAAAAGGCCGGGGATAGTACGGTGGATCTTCCAGTTGATATCCTGCTTGGTGGCATAATCATGATAGATGCCGCAGATCCGCAAGGCGGAAGAGAGGGAGTCAGCGGCAGGGACATCGGGCACTGCTGATTTCTTGGCAGAAAGCATGATGGCGACAATACCAAGGATAGTAGCCCCCAAAGAAAGCTGCACGATATGGGGCGGCATGGCCAAGCCTACCATAGCACCGACAATGGCCATGGTCGAAGCGATCAGGGCCACCGGCAGGGCCAGACGCAGGCTGGCCAGATTGGCCTTGAGCAGACCGGGACCGGCAGCCAGCGCACCGCACAGGGCCACCAGCAGACCGGTACCGCGGACAAAGTCAATATGGAAGGGAAAGAACCCGCTCATGATCGGCACAAACAACACGCCGCCGCCAACACCACCCAGCACCGCGATAATACCCATAACAAAGGTGACTCCCAGCAGGATCAACGGCCATTTCCACCAGTCACCCGGATTGACGGCTGGCACCGGAGCCATGGCTGTCACTTCCTGAGCCAGGGTCCAGACCGGGCTCAGCATGATCGCACACACGAGAGAGGCTAATAGCATCCCCGCCTTTTCCTTGATGTTCCTTTGCATCTTTGTTTCCTCCTTGTTGACTTTCCTGAAAAAGAAAATAAAACTTTATATGAAAAATAAAACCACACACTATGAGTTCTTTGTCACCTGGTCACTCCCCTCTCTTATCCCTTCTTATCCAGCAATGACCATGCAATATTGGAAAATTGCTGGCATGATTACTACTCGCAAAATCCCCTGTCAAGAAAAAACTGTTTCCCCTTGAAACAGTGCTATTGCGTAATGCATCATACTTAAAAAATGATGCATAAACAAAAAGATACGATGCATTACGCAACGTCTTCTCTGCAGATTCCACCTGCCTTCACCGCCTCCCCCACATCGCCTCATGATCAATCCCCATATAATATGTCGTATGTTTCTCCGATATATGTCATAATAGAGGTTACTTGCTTGTATCATTCTGTCGCTCCAGAAAAAACAAAGGGAAAAAACAAATGTTCAAGGTAAATGAGTATTTTGACGGCAAGGTGAAATCTATCGCTTTTATCAGCCCTGAAGGACCATCCACCGTGGGAGTCATGGCGGTCGGGGAATATGAGTTTGGCACTACCTCTGTGGAGATCATGTCAGTGATTTCCGGGGCCATGGAAGTCAAACTGCCGGGGGCTGAAAGCTTGAAAATCAAGGCCGGTGAGAGTTTTGAAGTGGCAGCCAACGTAAAATTTGGCGTGCAGGTACCGATGGAAACCGCCTATCTCTGCCTCTACAAATAGTCCAAATAGCCAGAGCAGGAAGCGTCACTTCGCTGTATTGCAGTCCTGCCCCCCGAAGGAAGCGTCCTTTGGCGATAGCGCGCGCCATGGGCACTTTTCCTGTTCCTTGTTTTTACATCGAACATATTGTATATTCTGTCTTAAAAGAAACTCTCCACAGAAGAGGATCTGAACAGCGTTTTTAACCCCCTCTTTTTATTGTACGCCGTCGTTCAAAAATAACCGTAACATTGAAATGTCGTGACCGGCATAAGGAGCCCTAACGAAATGGTCAGAAATGTCTTGGTTATTTCGTAACGGCTCCTAAATATTTTCTACTGAGAGTCTCACACAACAATTTCTTCATTTTTAGTCCATATAACCACCCACAGCACATCTGCTTTTTCGGGTTACCCCTTTTTTCTCACAAGGATCCACCATGTCTTTTGACGATCAGCCCCAGACCAAATTTTCTGATTTCGCATTCAGCCCCGCCATCCTTCAGGCCATTGATGAAGCGGGCTACGAGTCCCCCACCCCGATCCAGTCCCGCATTATCCCCCATGTCCTGGCAGGAGATGATGTAGTAGGTCAGGCCCAGACCGGCACCGGCAAGACAGCCGCCTTTGCCCTGCCGCTCCTGTCCCGTCTGGATCTGCAAAAAAGAAAACCACAGGTCCTGGTGCTGGCCCCCACCCGCGAGCTGGCCATCCAGGTTGCTGAGGCCTTTCATGGTTACGCCGTTCATCTGAAAGGGTTTCAGGTGGTGCCCATCTATGGCGGTCAGGATTACAATATTCAGCTCCGGCAACTGGAGCGTGGCGTTCACGTTGTGGTCGGCACCCCGGGCCGGGTCATGGACCATATCCGCCGCAAGACCCTGAACCTGGATGAGCTGGACTGCCTGGTGCTCGATGAGGCAGACGAGATGCTGCGCATGGGTTTTATTGATGATGTCGAATGGATCCTGGAACAGACCCCTAAGACCCGGCAAATCGCCCTCTTTTCGGCCACCATGCCCAGCAGTATCCGCCGCATCGCCCAGAAATATCTCCATAATCCCCAGGAGATCACCATCACCGGCAAGACCAGCACCGCCCAGAATATCCGGCAACGCTTTCTCGTCACCAGCGGCTTTCATAAGCTCGACTCCCTGACCAGGGTTCTGGAGGCAGAGTCCTTTGAAGGGATGCTGATCTTTGTCCGCACCAAGAATCAGACCGTGGAACTGGCCGAGAAGCTGGCAGCCCGAGGCTATTCCGTGGCCCCGCTCAGCGGCGACATCCCGCAGAATCAGCGCCAGCGGACCGTGGAGCAACTGAAAAACGGCAAGCTTGATATCCTGGTGGCAACCGATGTGGCGGCCCGAGGCTTAGATGTAGAGCGGATCAGCCATGTGCTCAATTTTGACATCCCCCATGACACCGAGTCATACATCCATCGCATTGGCCGTACCGGCAGGGCAGGACGCAGCGGTGAGGCCATACTCTTTGTCACCACCCGCGAGCGGCAGATGGTGGGCACCATAGAGCGGGCAACCCGGCAGAAGATTGAGCTGATGAAGCTGCCATCCACCGAGATCATTAATGATAAACGGATCATGGAGTTCAAGCAGCGGATCACCGATACCCTCACTGCCAATAATCTTGATTTTTATCAGCGCCTGATCGAGGAATATCTGGGAGAACATGACGTTCCGGCCGACCTTGTGGCCGCGGCCCTGGCCAGCCTGGTCCAAGGTGACACGCCTCTGCTGTTGAAGGATCTGCCCGCACCCAAGCCAGACAGTTCCATTCCCTTTGACCGCTCCGCGCGACCGGGCCGGAAGTTTGAAAAATCAGCGCGGCCATCCTTCAGGGAGAGAAAAGAAGAACCCAGAGAGTTCCGGGAGGCCAGGGAGTTTAGAGAATATCGAGAACCTCAAAAATTCCAGGAGCCACGGGAAGCAAGGGAACCCAGACCATCAACCCAACCTGACCAAGGGATGGAACGCTTTCGCATTGAGGTGGGTCTCAACCAGGGAGTGAAGCCGGGGAATATTGTCGGGGCCATTGCCAATGAGGCTGATCTCAGCAGCAAACACATCGGACGGATCTCGATCTTTGACGATCACAGCACCGTTGATCTGCCAGTCGGGATTTCCCAGGAAACCCTGTCCCTCCTGCAAAAAGTCCGGGTGGCTGAAAAACAGCTCAAGATCAGCCGACTCGATGGATCAAAGGTCCAGCCTCACAATCCGCCGGCGCAAGTGGTGCGAAAGACCGAGGAGAAGACGGAGAGAAGAGAATCGGCCATTGGTCGCGCCAGAAGACGGGGCCAGATGAGCCCCCCATCAGTCGCCGCCAGGAAAAAAAGGGTTAAAGAATAAAAGCGGCCTTTCCAGAGAGCAGTCATCATGGAAGTTATTATCATCGCGGCCATGGCTGCCAACCGGGTCATCGGCAGAGGAAACACCATCCCCTGGCACATCCCGGAGGAACTGCAATGGTTCAAGGCCACCACCATGGATCATGTCCTGATCATGGGCCGCAAGACCTATGAATCCATCGGGCGCCCCCTGCCCGGCCGCACCACCATTGTCATCAGCCGCGATAAAAACCGCTGCTTCCAGGGATGCACCACCGTCCAGAGCCTGAACCAAGCCCTGCACCTGTGCGCCGGGCGCGAAAAGGTTTTCATTGCCGGCGGCGCACAGATATATGCCTTGGCCCTGCCACTGGCTGACACCATCATCCTCAGCGTCCTCGGTCATGAGGTTGCGGGCGACACCTTTTTTCCCCCTTTTCCTGAAGGGGACTTCACCGAGACCACACGCACAGTAATACCAGGCCCGCCCCCCTACACCCGCATCACCTACCAACGCACGAGACCATCACCGATCACGGTTTGATTATTTCGCAAAAAATCATTTAATGAATGGCTAAGCAAAAAGGCTCAAAGACAAGGCGCGCAAATCCTGAGGAATGAGGCATACATACGGTATGCCGCAGTGACGAAGGATGCAGTGCAACGCAGTATTTGGGACTTTTTGCGACGCCATCAGGGTTTGATATAGGCAAAGCCCTGATTCTGCAGATCGATGAGCCCGACAATACCTGCAGGAATAACCTGACTTTGGACAATCAGGCTGTCACGGCTGACCTCAAAACGTTTCAGGGCATTGTCGCAGACCTGGAAACGGACCCCCTGGGCCGAAAGTTCTTGAATCCTCTCCACAAAAGAGGGTGCCTCATCCCCGGCCATCAAGCCAACCGCCGGACCATTCAGCAGCACAATCAGATCATGCCCCTGATCGGTGATGGT
>JANMTN010000195.1:0-15046 GCA_031390685.1 Desulfobulbaceae bacterium | reverse complement strand
CCGGTCTGCATGGCGGTGGCATTGACCGTCCCAACCAGATTGCCGACCTTGTCATATTCCCTACTTTCCTTGGCATCACCTGGGAGAGTCACCTTGTTCATTCGGCCATTATCGTCGTAGCCATAACCCGCATACCTGGTCAGGGCGTTCTGCTGGTCATGCACCTCTTCGCCGGTACGGCGGCCTTCGCTGTCATAGGTGTAGGCGATGGCGTTGCCATTGGTGATCTGGTTCTGGGCTATCGAAAATAAATCTGGACCATTTTTCTATTATTTACTTTTACGTATTCTCAGATAAATACGGAGGATTAAAAGAAAAGATGAAAATATGATGACACCAAAAATCCATCTACAAATAATTAAATTGGTATTAATCGCATTGTAAGTTATTTCCTTCCCTTTTACCTCTTCAGTCCTCTGGAGCTTATCGTCCTGATTGATAAGATAAGTTGATAAATTCCCCTCTTGGTCTATATAATTAACAATTTTTCCAGTAGTTATAAAAATTTTACGAGCCGAGTCAATTCGAGAACGAAAATCAAGTTTTTGGTCTATTGCATATTTTTCAAGTATTTCAGTGTGTTTTTCAAGCCTTACAGTGCTATCTGTGTAATTTTCTGAAGAAAGTTTTTTTAAATTCTGATATTGAAATAATGTTGATATTACGATTATAGCCAATGCTAAAGTGCCAAGGATTACAAAGAAAATTGCAATCCTTGATTTTTCTTTTTTAAAAAAGAAAAAATCTATTCCATAAAAGAGAATAGCGACGCTTAGGACAGAAAGGAAAAAATGGCTGTTGAAGATAGCAGTGTATGTCATAATAATTAATATCACCAATCTGTATTCTACAGTAACAATATTAGTGGCGAGGCCTTATCCCGTATGAAGTGCCCATTTCTACAGTAGAAATTCCCCATGGAGTGGCGAAATTTGCATGTTCCCTGATCAATTTTTCATAAGCATCATTTAGTAATTTGTATCTTGCTGGTTCGCAAAATGGGTTAACTTCATTGAGTGCCTTGAGTAACCAATTTCTTTGTTCCCAATACATGTTATTTATCTGATAAGCATAGTAGCTTTGTACGCCATCGCCTACACCTACGACAGCGAAGGCCGCCGCACCAGCGAAGAGGTCCATGATCCGCAGAACGCCCTGACCCGGTACGCGGGGTATGGCTATGATGATAATGGACGGCTGAACAAGCTCATCACTCAAAAGCTGAACTTTGTCGTAGATGCCGGAAACGACTTTCTCGGCAGCGGAAGGGTTATCTTGCGCAATGTATTCGTAGATTTCTTTAAGCCATTGTTCGGCTTCGTGTGACCATCTTATTTTTTCCATGCTCTGATCCGGATAGCCATTTCACTATTCGAGATTACTTGACCAGCACGAACATCTTCCAGTCCACGGTCAACCATTTTTGCGAAAGCCAATTCCTTCATGATCTCATCGTATGTGGAATCTTCCGGCTGCGACAGAACAACCTTCGTTATCTTCTCTTTTACTGTTTGTATCTGCATAGCGAGAATATCCTTATCCGGTGGTGAGATAGCAGACTTTAACTGTGTGCCGGCATCTCGTTGATTGTGCAGTGAATTCTATTTCTTGTTTCCACGGTCTCCATAACATCCCTCCGTTCCTTCAGGCATGGGAGGCGTAGGCTTTTTTAGCCTTTGCATCCCTGAGAAGACTGTCAATGACATGAACGATGGTTGTCTTGTCTTCCTGGTCAAGTCTTTCAATATCGGTCAAGCGCTGCAGCATGGCCTTATCCTTTATGTCGGTAATGGAATCCGTGTCATCAACAAGATAATCAAGGGTTACCTTGAAAGACTCGGCCAGTTTTTTTGCAACCTCGACCGATGGTGTCATCTCGCTTCGTTCATACCTGCCGACGATCGGGCCGCTTGTGCCGATTATCTCAGCCAGATGTTTCTGGCTCCAGCCCCTTTCTTTCCTGAGCTTCTGTATTTTATCCCCATCAGCATTGAAGTCACCTGAAAATATTTACTAGTAATGTTTTTACTGTATATTAAACATTATTAGCCACTAAAAGGTTTCCGTCAACATCTAAAAGCTCTTAACATTTGGCAATCTATTCGTTATCAAGGGTACTCATAAGTGACAAAGATACGTTGAGAAATATGGGGAAATATGGGGACAGGGGAAATATGGGGACGAAATATGGGGACCGAAATATGGGGACACCATACTTAATTAAGGAAAAAAATGGTCAGATTTATTTCCGGTAAAATAGGGACAGCGACCGTTTTATTGCATCCCTTACAGTGCATCATATCATCCAGCTATGCATAGAATATCACGTGCCGTTGCAGTCGGATTTTCCACATCCCGAATAAGGGGACCGAATAAGGGGACATGATATTTAATTGATTGACGAGCACCCAACCTGTAATGGAATCTCCTTCTATGGCAAGAATCGCACGAGTTATCGCAAGCGGAATACCGCACCATGTTACCCAGCGCGGCAATCGCCGCATGGAAACCTTTTTCCACAATGAAGATTACGAAGAATATCTCTCTCTGATGGCGGAGTGGTGCGGCAAATGTGGCGTGACCATCTGGGCATATTGCCTCATGCCAAACCATATCCACCTGATCGCGGTTCCGGAGACGGAAGATGCCTTGCGCCGCGGCATAGGGGAGGCCCATCGCCGCTACAGTCGCATGATTAATTTCCGGCAGGGTTGGAAAGGCCACCTGTGGCAGGGCCGCTTCGCATCGTTTCCCATGGACGAGGCATATCTGCTGGCCGCCGCGCGGTACATTGAACTCAACCCGGTCCGGGCACAACTTGCCGCTGCCCCGGAAGAGTGGCCATGGAGCAGCGCACGGGCACACCTTGTCGGAAAGGACGACCGGCTAGTCAGTGTAGCGCCGTTGCTTGAATTGGCGGGTGATTGGCGTTTGTTCCTCAATGGAGGAGTGGCCGAAGAAGAAATGGAAGTCATACGAAAGCATGAACGCACCGGCAGACCGCTGGGGAAAAACTCCTTTGTGGAACAGCTTGAGCAGGCGCTCAACCGACCGCTCAAACGGCAAGCGCCTGGCCGGAAACGGAAGGGGGGCGGGAATTAGGTATAGTGTCCCCCCTTTTTCCACTTTTTTACACCCATTAAGTCATCCATGCAACCCCTTGACTCTCGCCGAGTTTTTCTTTGGCTTATTTCAATTGTGCCGCCAGCCGATCCGCTCTTTTACCCGGCGCAGGATGGCTTGATAAAAAAGTATGGTTGCTGCCCAAGGCAGCAAGTTTTCTTAAGGAGGAAATGGCTGCCTTGGACTCATGCCCTGTATTTTTTAGAAAAATAAGCCCGTAATCATCCGCCTCTCGCTCTTCCTTTTGAGAGAACTGGGCGTTCAGCAATTTTTCGGCAAAGCCGCCGACCTGAGAGCGGGCGATGTCGCCAACTTCATTATTAATGGATGCAGCCCCTTTGCGTATCGCCCGGCTGGCATAGGCAAGCCGTATCTTCTTGCGGACATGGCCTTTCACCACATGCCCTACCTCGTGACCAATGACAAAAAGCAGCTCCCCGTCATCCATCATCTCCATCAATCCGCTGTAAAAACGGATTGTGCCATCAGCCATGGCAAAGGCATTTATCTCAGGGGTTTCGTACACCTTGAAATTAAAGACAAGACCATCCTGTTTCACATGCTGGTCAGTGAGCCTCTTTAACCGCTGAGCGTAGTTATTTTCACTGGCTGCAATCTTATTTTGATTGTCCGAAAACCGGGCGGACTGCACGGCCATATCCCTGACCGCCTCATCGGAGAGAATAACAGCATTTATGCCATCGATGCCCGCCTCGGCGGCAAGAAATAGATCGACATTTTCACAGCCACTGGTCAACAGCGACAGACAGGCCAGAAAGAGCATTGATAGTCGCTTCATATTTGAGTTATCTGCCTTGCAATTTGTCTACTTTCATTAATTCAGAATCTTTCCATCTTTCAAACTGATGATTCGTTCCGCTCGCCCTGCAAGATCATTGTTGTGGGTGACCATGACTATAGTGAGACCTCTAGCATGGAGTGATTTGAGTAGATCGAATATTTTCTCACTGTTTTCGCTGTCAAGATTACCAGTAGGCTCATCGGCAAAAATAACCTCCGGATCATTCACCATGGCCCTGGCAATGGCAACCCGCTGCATTTCTCCACCACTGAGCTGATTGGGATTGTGCCCTTGCCTACTTGCAAGGCCAACCAGCTCAAGGAGGGAGATGATTTTTTTCTTATCTATTTCCTTCCTGCCAAAAAGCAGGGGGAGGGTTACATTATCAAAGACAGTAAGCCCTGGGATGAGATAAAACTGCTGAAAAACAAAACCGATTTTTTCTCTTCTGATCTGGACAAGTTTGGACTCAGGCAGGTTCTCAACTTCGATCCCGTCTATCTTCATGACACCCCGCGATGGCTGGTCAAGACAGCCCAGAATATGCAGCATGGTTGTCTTACCGGAACCCGAAGGGCCGACAATGGCGATGAATTCCCCACTCTCAATGCTAAGATCAACGCCTTTGAGGGCATGGACTTTTTCCGATCCCCTGATGTACTCTTTTTCTATTCCGTGAAGTTCTATCATCCTCTTATAGCCTCAATGGGATTTATTTTTGATGCCTTCCATGCCGGATAGCCGCCAGACAACACCCCGACAACCAGGGAAAAGACGACACAAAGCACGGCAAGCCAAGGGTCGAAGTGAATCATCTTACCAGATGGCACATAGGGCATGACGCTGCGGACAAATCCTTCGATAATCCCGGCGGCAACAGTTGACAGGAATATGCCAACCATACCGGCAACTGAGGTCAGCAGGACAGTTTCCTTGATAATTATTCGAAAGATGTCAACCCGCGAGGCGCCGATGGCCCGCATCATGCCGATTTCCTGGGTCCGTTCAAAAACAGCCATCAAAATGGAGTTCATGACGCCCACAGCACTGATAAGCATGGCAATGACGGCGAGAGACAGACTCAAGACCTTGGCGGAATTGGCCAGGCTTCCAAGGCTGCGCATGACTTCGTTCATGGTGACGATCTGAATACCGGGCACCTTCATGGAGAGTTCCCCGGTGATCTCTTCGAGTCGTTCCGGTCTTGAAACCTTGACACCGATGGCTGTCAAACCGTCCGTCTTTTTCAGAATTTCCTGAAGGGCTTTGAGGGGCATGTAGACAAAGGCATCATCCTGACTTCCTGTCTGTTTGACGATTCCGCTGATGGTGAACTCACGCTCGCCGTATCGGACCTTGTCGCCGACCTTAACCCCATCATGGGCCGCGACTTCAGAGCCTATGATAACACCGTCAGTGGTCGTTGGAGCCACCCCGTCCAGTTTCCAGGTTGTTTTTATGGCAGTGATATGCGACATCTCCAGGCCATGGACCAGGTCAAGCCGATCTTTGTCTCTGTTTGGCAGTTGGGTAATCAGCATTGGCGAGGCAAACTCTATATCGGCAATGCCTTTGATCTCATCGAGAATAGTAGTGTTGATGAATTTCGGGGTCACAGCGCCATGCAGCACCAGAGATGCCACCTCATGTGGACAGCCGGCGGGAACGACCATAAAATGAAGCCCTGTTTTATTGATTTCTTCAGTAAGACCTCTTTCAAAACCTCTATTGAATGAAATTATTGAAAAAAGAACCGCCACCGAGGTGGCTATTCCCACCAGGGTCAGGATACTGCGCACTTTATGCCTCAGCAGATTATTCAAAGCGAGCTTCATGAAATCCATCAAAGCACCTCCGCGCCCTGGGCAATAATCTGATACCCATCTCTCGATTCTTGAATCGTGCCGGTGACTTTTGCCTTCTTGCCAGTGGCTGCCGGCAAGGTAAAGTTTGCCGGTTTGAGGTTCACAAAGATGCGGCCGGTATCATCCTGCATAAAATACCAGCACTTGTCAACTGACTGACACTGACTGATGATCGTGCCCTCCAGGCTGACCACTTTGCCCTGGAGAGATTTGTCCAAATACACATCTTTCACCTTGATAACAGGAGCCTGCGGGTCTACACCGGAACCGAATGTATTGCCGGCATCGTCTGCATCTCCGGAACAGGCCGTAGTCAGAAGCAGGATCGACAGGAGTAAAAAAAAGTTTTTCATGCAATACCTCGTTCGTAGTCTTTGACCAAGATGGCGATGATGACAGTATCGGCAGCGCCCATTTCGGCAGCCGGAAAGGTTGCCGGTTAAAAAAATTATCGTCCAAAGGTCCCATATCGATATTCCAGAGCAATATCTTGAATCAGCTATGTCATACCATCCGATTTTTACTTGTCTTTCTGTCGCGAAGAGGAACACCTGGAGCATACAGCGGCAAATTGCTCCGACAGGATCTTGCTTTCCGGCCACAAAGGAAAAGATCGATTTTCCCAGGATATAGATAATTGTTGCGCGGATCTTACGGCCTGCCCCAGTGAAATCAGCTGTCGTTCTGCGCTCCTCCTGACCAAACAGGCTCGCACTTCCAGCCATCTTCCCTTATACTTTACTCAAGCCCCTGCCACATTTCTTGTGAGCTACAACAAAGCTTTACCCCAGCGTTCCCACCGTTTCTTTTCAACCCGATGTCCCTTCGGGAATATTTCCATTTAGAACTATTATTCTCCAGGTTTGATACCCAAATAGCAGATCCTATTAGAAACGGCCCTGGAAGTCCATTGGCAGATATCCGAGCCTCTTGCAAAAGTCCAAGAAGCTCTATTCTTCATTTAATATGTTGAAATTATTGAGCTTCATGGCATTTTCTGGTATTGTTTTGTACCACCAAAGCAAAACCGAGGAGAATGCCAATGAAGCTCAAAGAGAAGATATCATGGTTGATGGGCCGTGTCCAAAGAAGTTTATTTTCCCCTCTTAATCTTAACGAATGCCTTGATACACTTCTCACCGAGCAGGAACAACGACTGGTAACAATCCTTGAGGTTGTCCAGGTTGAAAAGTATGTTCCCAAAAGTGTAGTAAACCTCATGATCGGCAAGCAATTGCCAGAGCGTTTGTCGCAAAGGCAATTTATCGGATTCACGCTGAACCAAAACACCTTATTTGACTGTCAACAGGAATATATCGTGAAAAAGTTGACTTGCTTGCAATGGTTGCTATAATAACCATTATAAACAAAACCAAAGGAGGTGCCACCATGCAGATGATTGCAACATATATCCCAATTACTCAGGCCAAAGCCAAGCTTCTGGATTTGGTGAGACAATTACACGATACAAACAACACAATCGCCATCACAAAAAACGGTGTTCCAGAAGCTGTTTTACTCTCAATGAAGACTTTTGATGGCCTCCTGGAAACTATAGATGTGCTTGCTGACCCGGCAATGATGTCACAACTTCATGAATCTTCTAAAGATATAAAAGCTGGGAACTTGATTGATTTTGATGAGGCGTTTTAATGCCCTATCAAATAAAAATTACAGCTTATGCAAATGAGGCAGGCAAAAAACTTAATCCTGAAGTCAGAAAAGCCGCAAAAGCAGCCTTGAAAGATCTGGCATTGAATCCGTACACAGGAAAGGAATTGCAGGCAGAGTTAAGTGGATTTTGGTCATTAAGGTTCCTGCGGTATCGAATTATTTATAAAGTAGATATTCAACAGAAAATCATTGTCGTCTGGGCTATTGGTCATCGTCGAAATATCTATGAAGCCTTTAGCCAATATGTGGTCAAGAGATGACAAGGTGCAGTCTATCGCTCAGGTGATAATCAACATAGGGAATGAGGGAAGAGGAACAAACAAGCAGAAACTGCCTAAAGTCCACTCTCCCTCTTCCCTTGTCTCCTCCTACCACACAGCCCGCAAGCCCTTATTTTTCCTGAGCTGATCAATACGGCGCTCCAGCTCCACCCGCCACTCGGCATGGATGCGGGCCGCTGACGGGGCGATGAGTTCGGGCAGGCCGTAGACGATGCGATCTGAGGCCCGGCTTGCCTCAATCACCGCCTCAATCGAGCGGGCGCCGAATTTATAGCGGCCAAGCAGCAGACGGAGCAGCAGGCCCGAGGTCTTGCGCGCCGCCTTCTTCCAATGGGTATCCATCTGATGGGCAATGATAAAGGCCCGCTTGAGCAAGACCCGCCGCAACTCCTCCAGCTCAACCGGGGTGGCTGAATCACGCAGCAGGCTGTCACCAATCTCAATGCCGTCAATATCAAGCACCACCCGCAACCGGCTCATGAAATCGGGGATCTTCAGGGTCTTCATCTTTTCCAGCATCTCCGGCTTATCCGTATCGAGCAGTTTTTCCATCCCTTCCCAACTGGCCTTCACTCCGCCGGCAAAGACAAAGATGGCCCGACCGATATAATGGGGAATGCCATTGACATAGGTGACGCCATCCTGCATGGAGGGCAGAAAATAGCGGAGATAGCCAAATTCATTGCCCTCATAACGGCAATCAAATTCATCCCAGAAGACAATGGGCACCTTGCCCCTGGCTACTGCCGCCCGCACCGGCTCAATGGCCGAGTTGATCTCATCAGGGGATGAAAACTGGGTCAGATTGAATTCAAACAGATCAAAGGGATCCCCTTGAAATTTTTTGGCAATGACCGAAGCTACCTGCCGGACGGCAAAGGACTTCCCCGATCCCGGAGGCCCAAAGACCCCGATACAGAGAGGCCGGTGCACAGTTTCTTTGGAGACATAGGAGTCCATGACATTCTGCAGGGTGATAATCGGATCGATCTCAGCCGGATCGGTGGTGCGCAGATGGCCGACATTAAAGATCGGCAGATTATGAAAGCCGGTCTTGCGGTTCACCTCTTCTTTGAGGTCATGGAGTACCGAAACAATTTCATCCAGATACCCATAGGCCCCGGCAAGGGGGGCATTCTGGGCCATGGGCGAAGCTTTTCCCAGATAGAAAAATTTACGGAGGGCCGCCTTTTTCTGGGCAGACCAGATCTGGCTGGAAACCAGATCGAGAACGGTCTCAAAATCTGGAGAGAGCTCAGGAAGCTCAAAAAAAGCGGGATCGGGGCCATTGTCCACATAGGAACAGGCATAGCCGCCGGGATAACTCTTGACGAAATCAAGGTTGGGAAATTCCAGGGTATCCTTGAAATAATAGCCATGCTGATACAGACTGTCCCAGTTATGCATCACCCGCTGCGAAAAATCATAAAAATAATTGCGGCTGAAGATAAAGCCGCCAAAGCGGAGGGCGTCCATGGCCAGCATGGCAAGAATCAGGGTATCATAACAAGGGACAGATCCCCGTTGCCGCGGCGAACTCTTCTCAGGCAGACATCCTTTGCGGTGACGGAAGAAAATGGCATCCGGCCCGATATAGAGAATACCATGCGGGAACATCTCGACCAGAATATGACAGCGAAACTTCCTGGTCGTGTCGTCCCACAGCCCCACCTCCTCGGTACGCAAAGCCCGCAGACACATGGCAACAATGGTCTCCCAGTTAACCGAGCAGTCCATCTCCATGCGGGTCGTTTCCAGATCCGCCAGCCGGCAGAACAAGGTGATCCGTGGCCCGCACATCTCGGCCCAGCGCCGCCAGTGGGCGACACTGATGCCCATGGCAATGACCCAGGCATCCGGGTTGCGGGCAAAATCTTCTTCAGTAAGATGCGGAGGGCAGCCGGAATCATCGATCACAATCAGGCCGTTATTGTTGCTGAAGACCTCCCGATTGCTGTCATCAACCCGGAAAGGCTCGGCACACTTGACCCGAGCGCCGGCCGGCAGATACTGATTGACCATGAACCAGCCGTGGTCTTCACGCTCCAGCTCCGCGCCGCTCTGTTTACGGAATATTTGAAAGATATCCTTCTGCTCTCCATACGAAAGCGAATGGATGCGCGGATTGAGGTCAGACTCAGCAATATAGGCGGCAAGCCAGGTCAGGCACTGCTCCAGACGGCCATACTCAATGGAGACGTCCCCGGCCATGAGCTCAATCGGATCACCAGGATTATAACCATAGGCCGGCAGACTCCCCTCTTCCAGGAGACTGACCTGTTTGATCGGAAGATTGCGAATCTTGACATTGGAACCCAGCAGGGTGATTTTTTGTGATTGTCCGTCCATAACAGCCTCAGTGTGTCACTTCATCCCTCGATATCTCATCAATTGAAAAAGGAAGGCCAGACCCTCCTTTTTCATTGTTATCCAGGCCCTGTTACAGCAGACCCGCCTTATCCAGGGCCATAACCGCCCCTTTATAGGAAACATAAATCAGGGCGATCCAGGAAAAAATAAGTATATACGTCATCATACTACCTCCTCAAAATTAATTTCCTAACAGAGCATTGTTAGAAATCTGCCAGACGCCGCTCCTGCGCCGTCCATGGCCTGCGTAAGCTAAGCAGGCAAGAAAAAGACCTTGCTTCTCACTCCGGTAGTGATATTCGTCAACAGCCTCGCAAAGAAACAGCTGGAAATGATTGCTGTTTCTTTGGCGAGACATAAGGTGCCGTAAGCTAAGTAAGCAAGAAAAAGACCTTGCTTGCTTAGCAACGGCACCTAATAAGCCTCGTCATTCGCCACTTCATGGGCCGCCAGTTTCTGAGAATCCATCTGCCGCCACACATAGGCCACATAGGCCAGGACAAAAGGAATTCCCAGGGCCACATAGGTCATAGCCGTAAGCGTATACTGACTTGATGAGGCGTTGTAAATCGTCAGGCTGGACTGGAGATCCGCCTTGGATGGGTAAAAAGGCGTATGGTTAAAGCCAGCCGTAAAAAAGATCGCCAGCCCTACCAGCACGGTACCCAGTCCAGCCAGCCAGATCCCTTTACTGCTCCCCTTGAAGGCAGTAGTCAACACGGCCAGGACCACCAGCACCAGACCAACCAGCAGCAGGCCAAGAACCAGGGGCATGGCCAGCAGATTCTGAAGATATTTATTGGCAACCATGGACACTACCCCGGCATCATCGACGCTGAATCCCTGCATCAGCAACAAGGAAACCAGCACATAGAGAAGAAAGGGCAGGGCGCAGAGGAAATTGATCCACGCAGCCTTACGCAGTCGGGCCTCAAAGGCATCCATGGCTGAAAAATTAATATTATTGAGCAGATACATGGCGCCCAGCACCCTGGCGTTAAAGACGAGAAAAAGACCAAGGGAAAGGTTGAAAAGCGAGAAGGCCGCCTCAAGCCCACGCAGGGGATGCGTCCAGGTGACCTGATTATAGGCATTCAGGGTAAAGTTGGAACCGGTAAAAAAGGTGCCGACCGCCGCGCCGATCAAGAGGATACCCACGGTACCGTTAATCAGCAGAAACAGCTCATAGACTTTGGCGCCCAGAAGGTTTCCGGGTTTTTTCCGGTATTCGAAACTGACGGCCTGAACGATAAAGGTGAAAAGAATCAACATCCACACCCAGTAGGCCCCGCCGAAACTGGTGGCATAGAACTTGGGGAACGCCGCAAACATGGCGCCGCCAAAGAGAACCAGGGTGGTAAAGGTTATTTCCCATTTGCGCCCCAGTGAGTTCATCACCAGAGAACTCTCCACATCGTTCTTCGCCACCTGCCAGAGCAGGGTATTACCGCCCTGGACAAAAATCAGGAACAGAAACAATGAACCAACAACGCTGCACAGGATCCACCAGATCTGCTGCAAGGTTCCGTAATCAAGATTTGCTATCATTTATAAACCCTCCGGTCCAATGGAAATCTGCTTCAACATGATCTTTATCTCAGCGATAAGCAGCAGGGTGAAAAGCCCCAGAAACATGAAAAATGTCGCCTGCACATGTCCCACCGCCAGATTGGTGGTGGCCACTTTTACCGGCAGCAGGCCCTGAATGGCCCAGGGCTGACGGCCAACTTCGGCAACGATCCAGCCCGTCTGCTGGGCGACAAGTCCAAGAAAATAGGAAGAGATACCAACAGGCAGCAGCCATCGCACCTCGGCAATCCTTCCTTTGAGCGTATAGAAGAGATAGGCCAGAAACAAGACAGGAAAGAACGACCCGAGGATCACCATGATATGGAAGGAATAGAAGACCGTACTCACCGGCGGCACCGCCTCTTCCGGGGTGTTCAGATAGCCATATCCCAAGAATTCCTTATTGGCGGTAAACCGGGTAAGGGCATCCTTGGCCGCGTTTTCATTCCTGTCCTGACGGGCCTGCTTAAAGGCCGCAAGATCAGCCACCGCCAGCTGCCCAAGCTTCATCTTGTCAACTACCCCCATGACCTTCTGCTCGCTGTTGCCATAAAGCAGATCGTCAATACCCGGCACAAATGAGCCCGATTCGCGGTTGGCCAGCAGGGAAAGAAGGCCCGGGACTCTTACCTCAAAGAGAAAAGGGCTCTGAGTATCTCCCGGCTTCTTGGCGCCATTGATAATCCCGGCGGCAACCAGGCCGGCGTCCTGTTCCCCTTTATACAGACCTTCAAAAGCTGCCAGCTTCATGGGTTGCTTCTGGGCAACCTCAAAGGCTGCCTCATCACCGGTGAACCCCACATACAGCGAGGCCAGCAGACCAAAAACCGATGCCACCACGATGGATTTTTTGGCCATCTCCACATGCCTGCCTTTCAACAGATACCAGGAAGAGATGGTAACAACAAAAAGAGAAGCCAGGAGAAAACCGGAACTGGTCGCATGGGTAAATTTGGACATGGCCACAGGAGAAAAGAGCACGGCCCAGAAATTCTCCATTTCAAAACGGGCAGTCTCCGGGTTAAAGGCCATGCCCACCGGATTCTGCATCCAGGCATTGGCCACCAGAATCCACAGGGCCGAAAGATTGGAGCCGGCAGCCACCATCCAGGTGGAGAAAAGGTGAAACCTCTTGGAGACCCGGTTCCAGCCAAAAAACATCACCGCGAAAAAAGTTGCCTCCAGAAAGAAGGCAAAGATCCCTTCAATGGCCAGCGGCGCGCCGAAGATATCGCCCACCATCCAGGAGTAATTTGACCAGTTGGTGCCGAATTGAAATTCAAGGATAATACCCGTGGCCACCCCAATGGCAAAGTTGATGCCGAACAGGGTCATCCAGAACCTGGTGAGCGCCTTCCATTTCTCATCACCGGTGCGCACATAAATGGACTCGAACATGGCGCACAAACAAGACAACCCCAGGGTCAGGGGCACAAAAATCCAGTGATACATGGCCGTCAAGGCAAATTGGGCCCTGGACCAGTTCACCAAATTCAGATCTACATCAACCATTGACCATCCCTCCTTTCTATTAATGGTTTTGGACAGCCGGCCTGGCAAGCTTCTCCAGGACATGGTCGGCCCGTTGTTCATCAGTCTGAAAATTCGTATAAAGATAATTGGGGAAAAAGAACAATTTCAGGACGGCAAACATGACCAGAAGCTTGATGAGGATAATCTTCCACAAGGTTCTGCCCACCGTCATGGCCTTAAATCCGTTCCGATAAAAGGTATAGATTCGTGTTAATGACTGCGGCATAACCCTACCCCTTCAACTGTTTGCGGTTTGCGCATGCGTCAGCAATGCAGAGACAACAGAACTCAGCTCTTTTTATTATGCACAGAAAAAACCGGAAGACAAGACTCATCCTTGCACAACTCAGCAAAGGTGATCCCGGCAAGATGCTGCCGCAGTTGGGCGCTGGCATCCTCCCAAACCTGGTGTACCCGGCAATGAGCACTGGCTGCGCAAGTTCCAGGCCAGCCCACACAATCATTCAGCTGCAATTTTCCAATCATCACCTCAACAACCTCCAACAGGGTCAGCTGGGCCGGATCCCGCATCAAGACATAGCCACCTTTTGGCCCCTGCCGGATCTCGATCAGATGAGCCCGGGCAAGATCCTGAACAATCTTGGCGAGAAAAGGACTGGGGATATCTGCCTGTTCGACAATCTCCTGCTTGACCACCAGAACCCCCTGCCCTTTGAAAGCCAGATACACCATACACCTGATAGCATATTCGCCGGCTCGTGTTAATCGCATATAACCCCTCCTAACAAGACAAATAAGACGTTATTGATCTTATAAAAAATATATCCGTTCAGGTCAACAGGAATTCTTCTCATTTATCTTTTTTTGCATTTTTTATTCATGCCCCCTATAATAGAGGAATAGCGGAGATAATCTCTGCCCAGCAATAAACCATGGAGACGTTATGATTCCGGCCCACCTTATCCCGACCCCAGACACCCTGCAAGTCCCGTGGGGCTGGTTTCAGCTCCTGCTGTCAACCACCTTTCTCCTGCATATTCTGGCCATGAATATCATGATCGGCTGGGCCATCATCACCTTTTGCAATCACGCATTTAAGGAGGGAATACCGGACGAGAACCAACTGATCTCGCAGAAACTTCCCTTTACCATCGCCTTTACCGTCAACTTCGGCATTGCCCCCCTGCTCTTTCTCCAGGTTCTTTACGGCCACTTCATGTATACAAGCTCGGTGCTCATGGCCGTGTTCTGGCTCTCCATCGTCGCACTCCTCATTCTTGCCTACTCTGCAGTCTACATCTACAACCTGCAATTTACCAGGATGTCCGGCCTGCATACCTTGGTCAGTGGCATTATTGCCCTGTTGCTGCTGACAATCACCTTTTTCTTCGCCAATAACATGAGCCTGATGATCAACCCTGAAAGCTGGGTCCGCTATTTTGCTCATCCGCAAGGGATGCTGCTTAATTTTGGAGACCCCACCCTGCTGCCCCGCTATCTGCATTCAGTGTTTGCCTCGGTGGCAGTGGCCGGACTCGCCCTTGGCCTCTATTATGACTGGCAAAGACGGCACGGAAACCATGCGGCGGCAGCCCATATTCCCTCGGCCATGAACTGGTTTTCTTATGCCACCATCGGCAATTTTGGCGTCGGCACCTGGTACTTCGGCAGCCAGCCCGCAGCCGTACGTACCGTGACAGGAGCTGCCGGCGCGTTTTTGCTCTGCTTTCTGCTGGCTGGAATTACTGCCGCTATCCTGGCCCTGATCTATGGCCTGCAATACCGCGTTCGCCATGCTGCCGCCGCCATCCTTGGGGCCATCATCTCTATGGTGACGGTCCGGGAACTTGTGCGCCGACAGACCCTGG